>JAEVYV010000117.1 GCA_023392575.1 Bacteroidota bacterium
GGAAAACGCCGAGTTTGAACGGCAGCTTTTGCAGGGCGAACTGGAGGTGGACCTGATTCCTCAGGGCACTTTGGCCACCCGCATTCAAATGGCCGGCATGGGCATCCCTGCGTTTTATACCCCGGCCGGTTTTGGCACCGAAGTAGGGGCGGGCAAGGAGGTGCGGGAATTCAACGGAAAAAAATATTTGATGGAAGAGGCCCTCTACGCCGATTTTGCGCTGGTTAAGGCCTGGAAGGGAGACCGGTACGGCAACCTGGTTTTTCGCAAAACCACCCGCAATTTTTCTACCTCCATGGCCAAGGCCGGCAGGGTTACCATTGCCGAAGTGGAACAACTGGTTGCGCCCGGCGAACTGGACCCCGATCAGATCCATGTGGCCGGTGTGTATGTACACCGCATATTTGAAGGACAGGACTACGAAAAACGGATTGAACGGAAAACGGTGCAACTGCAAAACGATTGATGAATGTAGTTGCCAAACGTACAAGAGTGCGACGCAACGAAAGTTTCATAGTAGCACAATGGCCGGGTGACAAAACTTGGAAATAAAACTTCACGATCTGTCGGTAAACAATTATAAATGACAAACCATAAACTATAAACCACGATGGCTTTAGATAAATACGGCATTGCCAAACGCATAGCGCAGGAACTAAGGGATGGAATGTATGTCAATCTGGGCATCGGCATTCCCACCCTGGTGGCCAATTATATTCCCGAAGGCATGCACATCATGCTGCAAAGCGAAAACGGCATGCTGGGCATGGGCCCCTATCCCACCGAAGAAGAAGTGGATGCCGATCTGATCAACGCCGGTAAAGAAACCGTAACCATTTTGCCCGGTGGGGCGTTTTTTGATTCGGCGGAAAGTTTTGGCATGATCCGGGCCGGAAAAATTGACCTCACGGTTTTGGGCGCCATGGAAGTGAGTGAAACCGGGGACATTGCCAATTGGAAAATCCCTGGAAAAATGGTAAAGGGAATGGGCGGGGCGATGGACCTGGTTGCCTCGGCCCGAAACATCATTGTGGCCATGATGCACACCAATCCCAAAGGCGAATCCAAACTGCTGCCCCGCTGCAGCCTGCCGCTCACCGGAGTGGGCTGCGTGAAAAAAATTGTTAGTGAACTGGCGGTTCTGGAGGTTACCCCAAACGGGTTTAAACTATTGGAACGGGCTCCGGGGGTAAGCGTGGAAGAGATCAAGGCAAAGACCGCCGGGAAGTTGATTGTGGAAAGAACAGTGCCGGAAATGGCGATTTAAAAAAGTTTAGGCAAGAAAAATCCCCTGCATTGCAGGGGATTTCTGTTTTAAGAGAATGTTTTGATTAGCCCTTCTTTGCTTTCGCTTCTGTTTTGCCGCTTTTTTGTTCGGCTTTCTTTTCGTCCGATTTTTTGGACTCGTTTTTTGTCAGGGCTTCGTAGGCGCTGGCGTCCACTACCTCACCGGTAATCTTAAGGATTTTTTGTTCCTGGTATCCGGCAATTTTCACATTTACGTCTTTGTCAAACTGGCCCATAGCCGCCGCGTTGTAGCCTACTTTTAATTTTGTGGAACCACCCGGTGCAATGGGTTCTTTAGAGTACTCGGGAGTGGTGCAGCCACAACCGGCCCAGGCATTTTCAATAGCAATGGGCTTATTGCTTGTGTTGGTAATGGTAAAATAGGTTGTTACAGGAGTGCCCTGCTTGATCTTTCCAAAATCATATTTTTCTGCGTTTACTTTAATTACCTCATCAGCTTTTTGCTGAGCCATTGCGGTAAAACCTGTAGCAAATACAGCCGCCAGTAAAAGAATTTTTTTCATGCTCTAATGTATTTGTTGTTTTAAAAAATGAACCGATGCGTTGGCCGGGGCCGCCCCTGCCGGAGTTTTCCAGACACTCCCCTTTATCTTGATTTGTTTTGTTTGATTTCCGTTGTATGTGATGGTAATAAATTTTTCAAAATCCCCTTCGGTAGCCGCGTTGTACCCCACTTTTATTTTGTCCGAAGCGCCGGGGGCAATAGGCTCCCGGTTCCATTCCGGGGTGGTGCAGCCACAACTGGTCAATACGTTTTCCAGTTTTAAAGGGGCGTTGGCCTTGTTGCGTATTTCAAACGAATGATAAACCGGCTTGCCTTGTGGAATTTTCCCAAAATCATATTCGGTTTCCTTCAACTCAATAGCTTCGGTGGCATTTTGAGCCCTCAGGGCCAAAACGCTCAAAAGGGAGAAACAAAGGATGAATATTTTTTTCATGGTAAGCATGTGGTTTTTGGCGGTCTGCACAGCCTCTGGTCCTCAAAAATAACATAATCTGTCGGGAAAGCCTATCCAAAACCACAATTTGTCTTTTTTTAACGGTGCGGCCCGAAACCCTATTTTTGCTCCATGGAAAATACAATTGAAACCCGGGACCACTCCATTGAAAAACTGTCCTTTGACAGTTTTAGAAATGAAGTTTTACAGGATTATCAATGGGTGTGTTTGAGTCGTGAAGTCAGCCTTTTGGGTCGTAAAGAAGTGCTGACGGGCAAGGCTAAATTTGGCATTTTTGGTGATGGCAAGGAGGTGGCCCAGGTGGCTATGGCAAAATTTTTCCAGCCCGGCGATTTCCGCTCAGGCTATTACCGGGACCAAACCTTTGCCTTTGCCAGCGGGGTGGCCACGGTGGAGCAGTTCTTTGCCCAGTTGTATGCCGACCCCGATATCAATAACGATCCGTTCAGTGCCGGCCGCCAAATGGTTTCGCATTTTGCCACGCCTTTTGTGGATCAAAATGGCGAATGGGTAAACCTGGCCGAAACCAAAAACATCTCGTCGGATATTGCGCCTACCGCCGGACAAATGGTTCGGGGGCTGGGGCTGGCTTTTGCCTCCAAATCATTCCGCAACATAAAAGAGCTGCAATCCTTTTCGCAGCTTTCCCATAACGGCAACGAGGTTTGTTTTTGCACCATCGGCGATGCCTCCACCTCCGAGGGGCAGTTTTGGGAAACCATTAACGCCGCCGGCGTGCTGCAGGTGCCGCTGGTTGTTTTTGTGTGGGATGATGGTTACGGCATTTCCGTTCCCAAAAAATACCAAACCACCAAGGCGTCCATTTCGGAAGCCCTGAAAGGTTTGCAAAAAGAAGACGGCAGCAACGGCATCAATATTTACAGGGTTAAAGGCTGGGACTACGCCAGTCTGTGTGAAAGCTTTGAGGAAGGGATTCGCCTGGCAAGAGAAACCCACACGCCGGCCTTGTTTCATGTCGAGGAACTCACGCAGCCGCAGGGACACTCCACATCGGGTAGCCATGAACGCTATAAAACATCGGAGCGGCTGGAGTGGGAACGGCAATGGGATTGCATGAAGAAAATGAGGGAGTGGATTGTAGCCAATGTGCTGGCCACGGAAGAAGAGCTCGATGCCATTGAAAAAGAGGCCAAGGAAGGCGTTCGGACCAGTCGCCTGAAGGCCTGGGAAGCCTACCTGCAGCCCATAAAAAGCCAGGTAAGCCGGTCGGTTGATCTGATCCGGGACGTCGCTGCAAAAATGGATAATCATTCCCGTGAGCTTTTGTCGCTGGCCCAGGAATTGGCGGCGGTTAAAGACCCGCTGCGCCGCGATGTCATGAAAACATTGAATGCAGCCCTGGATTTAGCCGGTGCAAACGACGCGGCTTATTGGTTAAAGGATTATTACCACGAGCTTTTGACGCAGAACCAGGAACTTTTCGACTCGCATCTTTATAACGAAGGCCCCCGCAGTGCCTTAAAGGTGGAGGCCGTCTCTGTTTCCTACGCCGAAAACGCCGCCGTGGTAAACGGCTTTGAAGTGTTGAACCAATACTTTGACCGCTTGTTTGCCAGCAATCCCAAAGTGCTGGCTTTTGGCGAAGACCTCGGACATATTGGCGATGTGAACCAGGGCTTCTCGGGTTTGCAGGCCAAGTATGGCGAAGAACGCATTTTTGATACCGGCATTCGGGAACTGACCATCATGGGGCAGGGCATTGGCCTGGCCATGCGGGGATTGCGGCCCATTGCCGAAATACAATACCTCGATTACCTGCTTTACGGGTTGCAGCCTTTGAGCGATGATGTAGCTACCCTGCATTACCGCACCAAAGGACAGCAAAGCTGTCCCCTAATTGTTCGTACACGGGGGCACCGGCTCGAAGGCATCTGGCACAGCGGTTCACCCATGGGAATGGTCATCAATGCCTTGCGGGGTATGTATGTGTGCGTACCCAGAAACATGACGCAGGCCGTCGGCATGTACAATACCTTGCTGCAAAGCAACGACCCGGCAATTGTGATCGAGTGTTTGAACGGGTACCGGCTGAAAGAAAAACTGCCTGCAAACCTGCTCGATTTCAGGGTGCCGTTGGGGGTTCCCGAAATTGTAAAGGAAGGAAGGGACGTCACGGTCGTTAGCTATGGATCTACGCTGCGCATTGTTGCAGAAGCAGCCCAGGCCTTGGAAAAGCAAGGCATCAGTTGCGAAGTGATGGATGTGCAAACGCTGTTGCCGTTCGACATTCACCACAAGATTGTGGATTCGCTCAAAAAAACCAGCCGCATTGTTTTTGTGGACGAAGACGTGCCCGGTGGGGCGGCGGCCTATATGTTCAACAAAGTGATGGAAGAACAAAAGGGGTACCGCTGGTTGGATGTGGCGCCCAGAACCATTACCGCCAAGGCGCACCGCCCGGCGTATGGCAGCGACGGCGATTATTTCAGTAAGCCCAATGCCGAAGAGATTGAATCCGTGATTAAAGAAATGATGGCCGAATAAAACAAGGAATTATATTCTGGCTTGCACCCATAAAATCCCTGGCTAAAAACCGGGGATTCGTTTTGCGCTGCAGCCGGTTTTGCCTTTATCTTTAGCCGGGTGTATTCAAATTTTCTCAATATCATCGACATTTTGGGCACACTTGCATTTGCCGTTTCCGGTGTGTTTTCTGCCATGGAGAAAAGGCTGGATGCCTTTGGTGTGCTGATCGTTTCCTTTGTTACGGCCATTGGTGGTGGTACGGTGCGAGATGTCCTGGTGGGGAATTTTCCGGTGAACTGGCTGCAAAATAATAATACCATACTGGTTATACTATTTACAGCCTTGGTGACCATGTTTTTTGGCTCGCAATTGAAACAACTGAGGCGACTGAGTACAACGCTGTTTTTATTTGATGCTTTGGGTTTGGGGCTGTTTACGATCATTGGTTTTGAAGTGGGGCTAAAACACGGCTTTAGTCCAGGCATCTGTATTGCACTGGGCACTATCTCCGCCTGTTTTGGTGGCGTTCTTCGCGACGTGCTGCTGAATAAAGTGCCACTTATTTTTCACAAAGAGGTTTATGCGCTGGCCTGCATTATTGGCGGCCTTGTTTATTATTTCTTATCAAAAACACATTGGAACGAAGACCTTTCCAAGGTCATTTGTATTCTTCTCATCGTTGTTATTCGTGTCGTGGCGGTTCGCTTTAAATTATCATTACCCTCCATTACTTTAAAATAAGATTATGAAATTAACGATCTACCAGGTTGACGCTTTTGCGGAAGAAGTTTTTAAAGGCAATCCGGCCGCCGTTATTCCTTTGGAAGACTGGCTGGAAGAGGAGCTAATGCAAAAGATTGCCATGGAAAACAATTTGAGCGAAACGGCTTTTTTTGTCAAAACCGATGAGGGCTACCATTTGCGCTGGTTTACCCCGGAGTTCGAAATTGATTTGTGCGGTCATGCCACACTGGCTTCAGCTTATGTCATTAAAAATTTTCTGGAGCCGCATGTGGCGGAGATCCCTTTTACTACGCAAAAAGCAGGCGTTTTAAAAGCCTCTGCTAAAGAGGGTATGTACACGCTGAATTTTCCTGCCCGCCCTCCGGAACCATGCAAGCCGCCAGCGCAATTATTGAAATCCTTAGGAGTAAGCACCGTGGTTGAAGTGTTGAGGTCAAGAGATTATCTTGTGGTGTTGCCCAATGAAGAGGCGGTAGAAAACGTAGAACCCGATTTTTCCTTGATGAAGGAGCTGGATACAATTGGTGTGATTGTTACGGCCAAAGGGCATGAAGCCGACGTGGTGTCCAGGTGTTTTTACCCGGGTGCCGGTATTCCGGAAGATCCCGTCACCGGTTCAGCGCATTGTAACATTGTTCCTTATTGGAGTGAGAAGTTGGGTAAAACAAAATTGTTCTGTAAACAACTATCGCCACGTGAGGGGGATTTGCACTGCGAACTGGAAGGGGACAGGGTTTTAATGAGCGGGAAATGCGTCTTGTATCTGCAGGGTGAAATTGATCTTTAATTCAGGAACCGGCCTTTTACCGCTGGCGTAGGCATCATGCATGTTTCTTTTTTCCCAAACCATTTATAGCGGTTTTGTGCAATGAAATCATAAACGGCATCCCGCAGAAACCGGGGTGTGATCCATAAAACCTGCAGCATTTTCCAGTACCAGGGAAGTTGGTCTAAAACCTTTAGGGCGGCTGTTGATTTTTGATACACTTTTCCTTTTTGGATCAGAACAAAAGATTCAAAATTTTTTTTCGGAATTCGGTATTGGGTTAATAATGTTTGTCCCGCCGCTGATTGCAGGGGCGCAAAGCGGAAAACCGCTTTTTTGTCCTGCCTGATAACAAAGTTTATAGCGCCATTGCAAAAGTTGCAGATGCCGTCGAAGAGTATGATGGGATGATCCGATTCCACAGAGCAAAAATAAGAGAGAGTCCTTTAAAGACAGACATACAGAAGCCAGGCTGGTCAATACTTATAAAAGCTTTTCATTTTCTCCATAAACGAATCTTTTTTGCGCCTTGATACTTCCAGCTTCTGGTTGTTGGAGAGAATAATCATTCCCCCTTCTCCGCGCAGGTATTCTTTTACATGCAAAAGATTAACGAGAAAAGATTTGTGCACCCGTACAAAGCCCGAATCTTTCAGCAGCTCTTCGTAATCATGAATCGGTTTGGAAGTGCAAACCGCCGGTTGATTGGTGAAATGAAAGTTGGTGTAATTGCCCGATGCTTCGGCGTACAAAATATCCGCAAGTTCTACCAACTGGAATCCTTTTAAAGAAGGAAGGCACAGCCTCATGTTTTGCAGTGTGTGTTTCCGGTTTATATTATGCAAAAGGGCTTCAATGTTTTTCTGGCCTGATTTTTCAGCAATGCGTTTGCCTGCCCGCAGAACAGCATCTGCCAGTAATTCTTCGTCCACTGGTTTTAGCAAATAATCCACAGCACTGAAACGAAATGTTTCAATCATGAATTTGTTGTGTGCTGTAATGAAGATTACTTCAAAGTGGAAGTCTTTCAATTCCGTCAGCAGTTCCAGCCCGTTTTTTCCCGGCATGGCTATATCCAAGAAAACCAGTTCGGGTTTTAATGCGGAAACTTTCTTCAGGGTTTCATCGGCGCTGCTGCAGGTGCCTATAACGTTCACCTGCGGACAGGTCAGCTCTAACAACTTTTGCATCGAACGAATGCCTCGGGGTTCGTCGTCAACAATCAGGCTTGGTATGGAGGTCATAACGAAGAATTTTTGATTGGTAAACGAAGGGTCACTATGGTTCCTGTGCCCGTGTAGGCAGCCGAAAAGGATTTGTCTTCAATGGCAAGGCTGCTTTGCAAATTGTATTTTTCATTTAATACCTGAATGCGGTGTTTCACGTTCTCAATCCCAAACGAATGATGGTCAAATGGCGATGCTTTTTTCTTTTGCAGGGACGCTTCAATCCCTATGCCGGTATCTTCTATGATGCATAAAAGCTGTTCCTCTTTTTGCAAAAAACGGATGTGGATGTTCATTACCTCATTTTCATTTGAAATGCCATGCCAGATGGCGTTTTCAATAAAGGGTTGAATCAGCATGGGCGGGAGATAAATTTCTTCGGGCTCTAATTCCCTCGCTACTTCTATGTTGTAGCGGAAATGGGCGCTCCGGATTAGCTCCATTTCCAGGTAACGCTTTAAATAATTCACCGTGTCTTTTAAGCTGATAAATGGTTGCGAGGATTGGTTCAGGGTAATGCGCAGCAGGTGGGCAAACTTGCTCAGGTAATGCGATGCCGGTCCGCTTTCTCCATTCAAGATCATTTCCCGAATACTGTTCAGGCAATTGAAAACAAAATGCGGATTCATTTGGGCATGCAAAGCCTTGATTTCAAATTCAGCCAGTTGGCGGTCGATAGATGCTATTCGTTTCAATTGGCGGACACGTTTTTTGTAGAACACAAAACTGACTCCCACCAGCAATAGGGCAATTAACAAGTAAAACCATGTTGTTTTCCAAAAAGGCGGATGTATGACAAAATGGATTTTTTGCACGGCTTCAACCTCCGGGTTGGAAACCGAATAATACTTGATTTCGAGGGCGTATTCATCGGGAGAAAGACTACTGAGCCGGAGAGTAGTTTCTTCACCCAAAGGCTTCCATTCTTCATTGTTGAGGCGATAGGCAAAGCGGTTGGCGCTGTGATCTTCAAAATTTATTGCCGAATAGTGAATGGTGATGTTCTTCTGCCAATGTTTAAGCTCTATATTCTGTGATGGAAAAGCAAAGCTTGTGTCGCCGTCCACATGAAAAGCGTCAATATAAAAGGGTGTCTGGCGAGTGGAACTGATATTGATACGATCACTAGTCCACAACACCTTATTATCGTAACCAAACAACATGCGGTTGCTTATTTGGTCGTTCCATGCAAAATTAAAGAGGGATTGCGGCAGGCTGTCGGCATAGGAGTAACTAATAATTTTGCCATCGCCCTGACGAACAGCGGTAATGTAATTGTGTGAAACAACCCACAGAAAATTATTGGTTCTTACGGCAAAATAAATTCCATTCTCCGGCAGGCCCTGGGCTGTGCTGGTCTGGTAATATTTCTTTGACCTGGGGTTGAAAAGGAGCACACCGTTGTTTTGGTTGCATAAAACAAGATTGCCATTTGCATCGCTGTTCAAAGACATGATTTTGACATTGTCCTTGTTGAATCCATCATAGGATTGGATCAAAGTGTCAAACGCGTCTTTCTTTCGGTTCCATCGTATCAGGCCATTCTCTGCAAACCAAAGATTGCGTTCTCCGTCTTCTGCTACAAAATTTACCACCCGCAGCGGCAGAAAGCTATCCTGGTTATCGTTGGTAAACCTGCGGATTTCTTTTGCCGTGGGGTTATAACGAATGACTCCACTGCCCCAGTAGGTCTGCATCCAAATGATGCCTTCGGTATCTTTAAACAGCAAAGACACAGGCCGCCCCTGGAGCAGAGTATCAATAGCAGGGATCAGCACTCTGTCGTAGCGGCTGCTCTTTTCGTCATACCACACCAGTCCATCCTGGGTGGCAAACCAAAGGGTATCTTGGTTATAATGGAGCATACTCCAGATTTGGTTGCATGGAAGCGGAAGCTTTTCAAAGGAGATGAATTTTTTTAGTTTGTATGTTTCCGCATCCAGCACCGCAAGCGGCAAAAAATGATAGTTGCCTACATACAACAGGTTGTTTCTGCGCAGAAAGCTGTTAAAAGGGATGGGTGCCGGGTGCGAGTAGGGATGATAAAGAGGGGTGTGGGCAAATGGGATGGAAACAGGATGGAGATCCCCCTGTTTAGTATTCTGCACAAACAAGCCATTTTCGGTTCCAATCCATAGCCGCTTTTCTCGGTCCAGCAGAGCGGCCGTGCAAATTTGGCTCCCAAGCAAAACTTCTTTGTCGTAGGTAAACGCTAGGGTTTTTGGATTGATGTGGACAAAACGAATCCCGGTAACGGCTTCGTAAATAATAGCAGTGCTGTCGTTAATGGTAAGCCACCGGCTTTGCCAGTAGATTTTTTGTTTGAGCCACTCGGGTGGCCGGTCTTGCCATTTCACTTCGTCCTTTTCGGTATCGTAAATAACCATTTGCCGCTCAGGCAACGTGCAAAAAACAATTTTGCTTTTTGACAGCCGGCTACCCATGATCAAAACATTTCCTTTTAATGAATACAGGCCGGGTAATGAGTTCTTATAAGCGTCTATGGGTAAAAAGCTGTTGCGGCGGCTGTCGTATATAGAAAGATTATAGGTGTTGTCCAGGTGCAGAACGCGGTGGCCGTCCAGCCGGACTACTTTTTTGCCATAATGACTACCAATGGCAGCTTGTTTTAATCCTGTTTCGAAGGGTTCGTAGCGAAACCGCAGTTCTCCGGTGCTGTCAAAAGCATAGGCGCCCGTGTAGGTGGTTTCAACGCAAACTCCGCCATCGGTGTAAGTGGCTTCTTCCACCTGGTTTTGATAAGCGGCGATCGTTCCGTTTCCATCGATAATCAGATTGGTAAACCTGTTTTTGGCTACATCCATCCATTGGGCTCCCTTGTTGCTGTAAAGCAATAATTTTTCGCCGTCGCTTACTACATTGCGCAGGTTATCTGTAAGCAAACCTTTTTTGTCGGAAGTTTGATAATACTGCTTGAATTCTTTTCCATCAAAGCGGTTCAACCCGTTTGTGGTGCTGATCCAGATATAGCCGTATTTGTCTTGTGCAAGCCCTGTTACAAAATTGCCTGAAAGCCCATTGGCAGCCGAGTAGCTAAGGAAATCTTTTTCCCGTAAAGGTTGGGCAAAACAAGGCTGGCAGGTAAGAAAAATAAAAAGGAGCCTTGCAAAACAGGACTGCATAAAAGTGATGGTTAAGCTGCTTCTTAAAATTACGTTCTTGTTTTGATGAAAAGAATGATCGACCGGTTGAAGAATAAGGTTCGTGTTTTTTACACCATCAAGAACACTTGGTCAGATTCAGCATTGCAAATGATACCCGTTACTGCCGCTTATGAAAACAAAGCCACCGTTCGTAAAGAGCCATCTTCATATGGTGTATTTATATTATAATTTTTCTCAGTGCAATGGCTTTGCTGCGCCCCGCCATCCAATTATTCGCCGATAAACTCACAATTACTCCTCCTAAATCGAAGACACAGGTTTCAATCAGTCATTCTAACGAAAGGCAAGATGGTTTTGAAGAACAATGATCGCTTATAAAACATGGCGATTGGCAGGGTGTCTGATGAGATAGTCAAGACCGGTTTCGAGAACGAATTATAAACTATTAAAACCATTAATTATGGCAACGAATCTAAGGCTAAGGATACGCAGCGTAAAATGTGTAGACGAAACCGGCAATTGGGCCGCAGAAAAATTTGGAAATGATGAAATTCATCTTGGAGGTTTTTTAATTGATGACATGGGCAAGCCTTACAAGCTTTCACCCCTCAGCATTTACCCGCATTTTGACGATGGCGAAGAAAAAAAATTTCAGCCACCAAGAGAAATTTGGGATTTCAACCTGGTAGCTAACCCTGATTGGCCAAAAAAAATGACTGCCGGCTTTTTTGTTGTTTGAAAAGGATGTTTTTGGCGATGCACAAACTATGTGCGATAAAACTTTTAACAAGCTGGAACAGGAGCTGATAAATAATAGCCCTGAGGCTTTAAAAGCTGTGGCAAATTATGTGATATCGGATTTGTACAGAAAGTATTCAGATGATGTTTTTCCACTAGTCACAGGCTCTGTGAATATTCCTTCCTCCAATTATACATGGAACGGAAGCCTTGTTTCTCAACCCGCAATGGTGGAGTTTAGAGGGAACGACGGCCGCTACCAGCTGGTTTACGACTGGGAGCTTTACGAACTAGTGCTTGTGTAAGCATAACAGCAAGATGTATAAAGCATCTATTAAAATTTATATAAACCACTAAAATGTTTTTATGCGAAACATCTTATTAGCAATAATTATTGTTTTTGTTTCAGCTTATTCCTATGCGCAAGTACAGGAATCATGGGTGACAAGAACCCGTTGGTCGAGTGAATCTTTTTTTGACGCAGCTAATGATGTAGTGGTAGATAATGCAGGGAATGTTTATGTTGTGGGCACTATCGAGGATGGTGATTCTTTTATAGATGAAGATGATCCCGATGGAATGGTAACTATTAAATACGACAAAAATGGTAACCTGCTTTGGAAAACACTATTTCGCCGCGTGCAACTTGAAGGCTCGTCTATTGCTATAGATCAAATTGGAAATGTTTATGTGATGGGCTTTCAATATTTCAGAGGATCCGGAGAAAGTGTTAGAACCGATTTTGTGACCATTAAATACAATTCAAATGGTGTGCAGCAATGGCAAAGAAGTTATAATGGTCCAAATTCCAGAGGAAAGACAGGATACCTGGGCCTGGATGCGGCAAATAATGTTTATATCGCAGGAACCAGCATGGGGGAAGAAGACAATGATTCAGAGGAGCCGCTGCAACCTGATTATGCTATTATTAAGTATGATAATAATGGAAACCAGCTATGGGTTAAAAGATATAATGGAGCTGCACTTGCAAACAGGATAGATGAACTTAGAGGAATGATCGTTGACCCCGCAGGAAATATATATGTTACCGGTACAAGTCAGAAAGACGGACGAATTAGCACAACAACAATTAAGTATGGAACTGACGGAACAGAAATTTGGGTGAGACGCAACAATAAAACTTCGATTTCAATAGACGAAGGAAATGAAATAACCTACGACCTTAAAGGGAACATTTATGTTGCAGGAGGATACAAAGACGGTCCAAATTTTGGATTTGAAACGATTAAATACAGTAACAACGGAGAACAGCTGTGGACAAGTTACTATGTTATTCCAGGCAGTTATTTTGGGAAGGCAACATCATTAGTAGTTGACAATTCAGAAAATTGCTACATCGTTGGATTTAGCCGGAATGGCAATGACGATCTTAAAGTAATAAAATATAATAATGCTGGTGCCGAACAGTGGATCAGTACTTATAATGCAAGTCCGCCATCAAGTTTACTTGGAGTGCTGTTCCAATATGAGGATTTTATCGCCAATATAGCATTGGGAGCTGATGCCAATCTTTATATTGCAACTACAGTACGCAACAATTTCCTGACAATAAAATACAATTCATCGACTGGGGCTTTAATCTGGGAAAAAGAATATAATGGACCTGAAAGCGCATATAATACTGACAATGCCCGGTCTATATGGTTAGACGCTTTAGATAATGTCTATGTTACCGGTACAAGTAATGCTGGTACAGTTGGTCGTTTCGATATGACAACCATCAAATATAGCCAATGTACACTCACATGTCCCGGTACCATAGAAGTAAATACAGACCCTGGTCAATGCGGCACAATAGTTAATTATACAGTAACAACAACGGGTGATTGCGGAGAGCTTGAATATCCTTCAATCAATGGCGTCAGCTGGGCTCCCGGCAATTTTTTTAACGCCGGTCATTATTATACTACAGTTAAATCACCTAACACCGGTGAAACTTGCCGGTTTACAATTTATGTTAACGACAATGAGTTTCCTGTTATAACTTATTGTCCACCAAATAGAACTGTAAACGTAGAGACAGGTGTTTGCTATGCTAGCGCTGCAACTGTCAATGCTGGTATAGCAACAGCAACAGATAATTGTAGTGTAACAGTGACAGGAACACGCAGTGATGGATTGGCACTTACTGCCAATTATCCGGTGGGAAGCACCACTATCACATGGAAGGCAAGAGATGAACAGGCTAACACAGTCACCTGCACCCAAACTATAACAGTTGTTGACAATGTGCCACCGGAAATCTCAAATGTTTCTTTAAGCAAAGCAGTGTTGGCTCCGCCCAACCACAAGATGATAGATGTAACAGTTGATTATACTGTTGCCGATAACTGTTCAGCAACAGTTACAGTCTCTGTTACAAGTGATGAGCCGGAATCAGGATTAAGCCATGGGGACCAGGGGCCTGATATTGTGAAAATAGACGACCATCATTGGCAATTACGTGCAGAACGGGATGGGAAAGGAGATGGGAGAGTATATACCATTGCTATAACCGCTGTAGATCCGTCAAATAATACAACTACAGAAACCCGGACGGTTGTTGTAGCGCATAACATTGGGTCGCCGCATTCGGGTACTGCCGTGAAAGTGGGCAGTACGGTAAATTTTGCCGGCACTTTCTGGGATGTAGCGGGTAGCAAGCACACAGCACAGTGGGTTATTGATGATAAAACCGCAGTGAAAGGAATAGTGGCAGAACCATCCGGCATGAAAAATGGAACAGTAACGGGCTCGTATAAATTTACATCGCCCGGTGTTTACAAACTCAAAATGAATATCACCGATCAGAAAGGGGTTACCACTACCACAAGCACCAATGGAGATTTGGAAGCGATCGTAGTGGTTTACGATCCCAACGGCGGTTACATTTACGGTGGCGGCTATTATTCTTCTCCTGCCGGTGCTTTAAAAAACAACCCGAACATAAGAGGGGATGTGGGTTATGGCTTTAGTGTAAACTATTTCAAGACTGCAACCAATCCAAAAGGTGAAACACAGTTTGAACTCAAAGCAGGCAATCTTGAATTTAACGCAGTGAATTTTGATTATCTTGCTGTTTCTGGCGCTAAGGCCCAATTTAAAGGTATGGGAAGAATAACAGGAGACCAAAGTGGCTATGGATTTGTTATGACTGTTATTGATGGACAATTAGATGGAAGTGGAACAGATAAAGTACGTGTCAAGATCTATAACAAAAACACAGGTGTTGTGGTGTACGACGATCAACCAGGTGCCAGTGACGCTGCAGATCCTGTAACGGCAGTGGGTACAAACAGCGTTATCACCATCAGCAATACAGGCATACGTACAAAATCGGCGTCCGATGCAATGGTGACCGAAGTTGCTGCTCAATTAGAAGTAACGGCAATGCCTAATCCAAGCAAAACATCTTTCAACTTAAAACTGAGAAGCAGCAGCGCAGAAAAAATAAAAATGTATGTTATGGATGTGCACGGAAGGACTATTGAAGAAAGAAATGTAGTTGCAGATCGGGTGATTACCCTGGGCAGTGACTACAGGCCCGGAACTTATATTGTAAAGCTTGTTCAAGGCACAGAGTATAAGCAGGTAAAGTTGGTCAAACTACCAGACTAATTGCTTGAGCCAAAATTAAAATCCCCGCACCAGGCGGGGATTTTTTATTGTAAGTTATGAAACACTTTTTGCACGTCTTCGTCCTGCTCCAGTTTGTCCACCAGTTTTAAAACCTCTTGTGCCTGTTCTTCCGGTAATTCAACCGTGGTGGTGGGGATCCATTCCACTTCTGAAGTTAGTGGCGCAATGCCTTTTTCCTCCAGGGCTTTTTGCATGTTTCCAAAATCATTGAAAGCGCATCGAAGCACGATCACTTCCTCATCATTTTCGCCGGTTCCTTCGCCCATCTCTTCCAGCCCATGATCAATCAGTTCAAACTCCAGTTCTTCGGTATTAATTCCTTCGGGTTTTAATTTAAACACGCCCATTTTTTTAAACTGAAAACTTACACTGCCGCTATTGCCTAAGGCGCCACCGCCTTTGTTGAAAATGGCCTTTACATTCGCTACCGTTCTTACATGATTATCGGTGGCTGTTTCCACCAGTACTGCCACGCCATGAGGCGCATACCCTTCGTACAGGATCTCTTCATAATTCTCCATCTCCTTTCCCTGTGCCCTTTTAATGGCTGCCTCTACGCGGTCCTTGGGCATGTTTACGCTTTTGGCATTGGCCATACAGCGCCGAAGGGCAGGGTTGGTATTCGGATCAGGACCACCGGCTTTTACAGCAATGGCAATCTCTTTTCCAATACGGGTAAACTGTTTGGCCATGCGGTCCCAGCGGGCAAACATGGTACTCTTTCTTACTTCAAATATGCGACCCATAATAAAGTTTGTGGTTTGTATTTGTAGATGCTCCTGAGCTTTTGCCATCCCTTTTTATGCAAGGTGGGCAATGCTTCAGGCGGTTGCAAAAGTACAACATGACAAATAAAAAAGCAGCCCCGCAAAAGCGGAGCTGCTTCTATTTACAAAAAAATATGATTTATTTTTTGCCCAGCCGGCTGCCGTAAATGAAAACATGCAGCGCAGCAAAGATCAGGGAGAAATAAAACAACGCGGTATCCGGATTGTCGGCCTGGGTCATTCCGTGGTGGATGAAGGCAACAATTGCCAGCAAGGCAACAAGGGCCAGACCGCTCCATCCCACAATGCGGTTGCTTCGGCCAAAAGACTTAACGTCGCCGCTGGAAAGAACGCTGTGCTTCATTCCATACCACAGATAAATGTCAAAACCGATCATCATCCATACGATCAAACGGATCCAGGTATCCAAAGGCAGAAAGACCATCATGAACAAACAGGTGGCTACGCCCAGGATCGGCACCAGGGGTACCAGCGGGGTTTTAAACGCTCTGGGTGCATTGGGTTCGCTTTTGCGCAACACCACCACGCCGATGCAAACCAAAATAAAGGCAAACAAGGTTCCGATGCTGGTCATTTCGCCTACCACGCGGGCCGGTACAAAAGCGGCAAACAAGCTCACAAAAAGCATGAACAGGGCATTGGATTTGGCCGGTGTTCTGAATTTAGGATGTACGCTGGAGAAGACGCGTGGCAATAAACCATCTTTACTCATGCTGTAGAAAACGCGGCTTTGTCCCATCAGCATTACTAAGATAACCGAGGCATAACCGGCAAGAATGGCTACGATAATGGCACGGTTCAGCCAGGGATAATCGGGATGAATAGCGCCGCTGGCATCGGGAGTTCCCATGTGCTCAATAGCTACGGCAACCGGGGCAATGCCATCCTGTCCTTTAAACGAGGTATAGTTGGTGACGCCGGTCATGACGTGTGCAAACAAGATGTACAAAACGGTACAGATGGCGAGCGAACCCAAAATACCCCAGGGCATATCCTTTTTGGGGTTTTTGGCTTCCTGCGCTGCAGTGCTCACCGCGTCAAAACCAATGTAGGCAAAGAACACAATGGCTGCTGCCCGGATGATGCCGCTGAAGCCATACTCGCCAAAGGTTCCTGTATTGGTGGGAATGTAAGGAGTGTAGTTGTCGTTGTTGATGTATTTCCAGCCTAAGAAAATAAAGATCAGCACTACGGCCACTTTCAGGGCAACAATGATGGCATTGACAAAAGCACTTTCCTGTGTGCCTTTAATCAGCAGCAAACTCATTAAAACCACAATGAACACGGCCGGTAGGTTGATCATACCGCCGTCCCAGGGCCCGGCCACCAAGAAGGTGGGCAGGTGTACGTCAAAGCCTTCTAAAAATTTTATGAGGTAGCGGCTCCAGCTGATGCTCACCGTAGCAGCGCCTACGGCATATTCCAATACCAGGTCCCATCCAATGATCCAGGCAATAAATTCGCCCATGGTGGCATAGCTGTAGGTATAGGCGCTACCGGCCACCGGAATCATCGAGGCAAATTCGGCATAGCACAAACCGGCAAACGCACAACCCAGTGCCGCCACAATAAAGGAAATGGTAATGGCCGGACCTGCCTGGTTAGCAGCAGCTCCGCCCGTGATGGAAAACAAACCGGCACCAATAATGGCTCCGATGCCTAATGCAATTAATCCCCAAACGCCCAGTGTTTTTTTCAGTGAATGTCCACTACTATCTTGGGCCTCGGCTAAAAGTCCCGCAAGAGGTTTCCTAACAAATAAACTCATAAGTGAATTTTATAATGATGGCTTTTAAAAGCTCGTAAAATAAATAATAATTTAATAAACACTTGGATTCTTTTAGAAAAAAAAGGCCTTGTGTGAAAAGCGGTGAAAGTGTATATGTCCTTTTTTTTTCCGATTTTCGGCACTCTTTTAACAAGCCGTCTATATGAGCAAAGGAAACAAACTGACGATATACATCCTTGCCGCCATGGTATTGGGTTTTTTGCTGGGGTTGTATATTTTCAATAGCACATCAGAAGCATTTCGGGCCGATTTTTCAAAGAACATAAAATTATTAAGCACCATTTTTATCCGCCTGGTGCAGATGATTATTGCGCCGTTGGTTTTTTCCACCCTGGTGGTGGGCATTGCCAAGCTGGGTGATTTAAAAACAGTAGGCCGCGTTGGCGGCAAGGCCATCCTGTGGTTTATTACTGCATCCCTGGCTTCGCTTTTGATCGGCATGGTGCTGGTTAATTATTTCGAGCCGGGTAAGTACATCAGTCTGTCGCAAAAAGATGTGGCCGGGCTGTCGGATCTGATGACCAAGCAACAAGGGTTCTCGCTTCAAAACTTTGTGGAGCATGTCATTCCCAAAAGCTTTATTGAGGCCATGGCCACCAATGAGATCTTGCAATTGGTTGTCTTTTCCATCTTTTTTGGAGTGGCGGCTGCGGCCATTGGCGATTATGTAAAGCCGGTGATCAAAGCCCTGGAAGCGGTTTCGCACATCATTTTAAAGATGGTAAACTACGTGATGAACTTTGCCCCCCTGGGTGTGTTCGGCGCCATTGCCGCGGTGGTGGCAGTCAACGGTACCACCATATTTAATTTTTACATCAAATATTTTGCATTCTTCTTAATCGGCATTGCCGTACTGTGGGTACTGCTTTTGGGAGTGGGCTTTATTATCTTAAAAGGAAGGATGAAAGAACTGATGCGCCGCATTGGCAGCCCGCTGCTGATTGCGTTTAGCACCACCAGCAGCGAGGCCGTGTTTCCCAAACTGACCGAAGAGTTGGAGCGCTTTGGCTGCCGCGATAAAATTGTGGCCTTTGTACTGCCCCTGGGTTATTCGTTTAACCTTGACGGCAGCATGATGTACATGACCTTTGCCAGCCTGGCTATTGCCCAGGCCTATGGCATGCACATGCCCCTGGGCGTGCAGTTGACCATGCTGTTGGTGTTGATGCTGACCAGCAAAGGCATTGCCGGTGTGCCCCGTGCCTCCCTGGTGGTGGTGCTGGCAACTTGTGCTATGTTTAACATTCCGCCAGAAGGAGTTGCTTTAATATTGCCGATCGATCACTTTTGCGATATGTTCCGTACCGCGACCAATGTGGTAGGGAATGCCTTAGCAACAAGCGTGGTGAGTAAATGGGAAGGAGAACTGGAAAGCTAAAAAAACATTACATAGCCAATAAGAATTTCAGACATGCTAAACAACCTGATTGATTGGATCATAGAGAACGGAGGCCTTTACATTTTACTTTTAGTGGTTTTTGCGGAAACCGGACTGTTTGTTGGTTTTTTCCTTCCCGGCGACTCCCTGCTGTTTGCTGCCGGCATTAAAATGAGCAAGCTTTCCGAAGAGTTTTACGGGGCTCATTATTCGGCCATTATCTTGCTGGTGGTGATTGCTTCGGTGGTTGGAAACATTGTGGGCTATTGGTTTGGCTACAAAACCGGTCCCATGCTTTTTGAAAGAAAGGATACCTGGTTGTTTAAAAAGAAACACCTGATCCGGGCCAAGGAGTTTTATGAACAAAACGGCAAGGGCACCATCTTTGTTGCCAAGTTCCTGCCCATTATCAGAACCTTTGCCCCCATTGTTGCCGGCGTGGTGCGGATGGATCGGTCCACATTTCTTTTGTACAATATTTTGGGCAGCCTGGCCTGGGTTTTTTCCATGATGCTGGGTGGCCATTTTTTGGAAACATGGGTAAACGACAAATTTGGTTTTAGCCTGGCCAAGCATATCGAGTGGATTGCATTGGGTATTATCCTGGTGACTACTTTGCCGGTGTTGTGGAAATTGTTTTTTGCGAAAAAGCCGGTAGTGCCTGCAGAAAATAATTCTAACCACTAAGTTGCATGAAGCAAAAGCACTCTTCTTCTGTTTTCAATCTTGCAGTTGTTGTTGCGGCGCTTGGGTATTTTGTTGACATCTACGACCTTCTTTTGTTTGCCATTGTTCGGGAGCCTTCGCTCCGGGACCTGGGCATTGATAAAGCCAACAGCAAAGCCATGCTGGCTGCCAGTACCACCATCATCAACTGGCAAATGGTGGGGCTGCTGATCGGCGGGATTGTGTGGGGCGTGATGGGCGATAAAAGAGGAAGGCTTAGTGTTTTGTTCGGCTCCATTTTGCTTTATTCCGTGGCCAACTTTCTCACCGGGTATGTGACTACGGTGGAGCAATATGCGCATGCCCGTTTTGCGGCCGGCATTGGTTTGGCAGGAGAGCTGGGCGCCGGCATCACACTGGTGAGTGAGTTGTTGCCCAAAGAAAAACGGGGCATCGGCACGTCTTTGGTGGCGGGCATTGGCTTGTTTGGGGCCGTGTTTGCTTATTTCACCTATGATTTCACAGGCGATTGGCGTTTGTGTTATAAGATTGGAGGTGTTTTGGGGATTTTGTTGTTGTTCCTGCGCATCAGTGTGGCGGAAAGCGGCATGTTTCACCAGGTAAAGCAGCAAGGAGTAAGCAGGGGCAACCTGCTGATGTTTTTTACCAGCGCCACGCGTTTTCGTAAATACCTGCTGGCCATACTCATTGGCCTGCCTACCTGGTTTGTGATTGGTGTTCTGGTCAATTACAGCAACCGGTTTGCCGAACAATTATACGGAGTCAATGCGGTGAACAGCGGCAAGGCCATCATGTATGCTTACATAGGCATAGCTCTGGGCGATATACTGATTGGCTTTGTCAGCCAGTATTTTAAAAGCAGAAAAAAGGCTTTGTATCTTTTTTATGGGCTCTGTATTATTTCAGGAATTCTTTTCTTTAGCCCCTGGAATAATAATGATACCAGAATGTATATCATTTGTACGGTCCTTTGTTTCAGCACCGGTTTCTGGGCCATTTTTGTAACCATGGGGGCCGAGCAGTTTGGTACCAACCTGCGGGCTACCGCCGCCACCACCATTCCCAATATGGTGCGGGGCTCGCTGCCTTTGATCAATATGCTGTTTAAAGATGTTTTCCAGGACTCCTGGGGCTGGGCTCTTGTAAAGAGCGGCATCGTTACCGGCATCATTGCCATGGCCATAACTTTAATTGCTGCTTATTTTACGGAGGAAACATTTCATAAAGATTTGAATTATGTGGAGGAGTGATCTCCCTGTTCGCTCAAGGGGAGACTGAGGATAGAGGGCTTTTCTTATGGCAGTCTTACTTTAGGAAAAGATATTGTTTTGGTTTTTTGGATGGCACCCTCTGAGGGTTGTTTTACTTTGTTGTAAATTTTTAACGCTACCATCAATACATAGAAAGAATTCTATCAAAGGAAATAATTTGAATTTAAAAATGAGTGAAAAAGAAAACTATGGGGCATCTAAGTCGCCTCTTCAGGGGAACAAGGGAATGAAGTTTTTAATAATCCGGTTTTCTTCGATTGGTGATATTGTACTGACCACACCGGTGGTTCGCTGCCTGAAAAAACAACTGCCCGGGGCCGAGATCCACTTCCTGATCAAGCCCCAGTTTAAGACCGTCATGGAGCACAACCCCTATGTTGATAAAATCCATGTGCTGCGGGAGGATTGGGACGCCATGATCAGGGAGTTAAAAGCAGAAAAGTTTGACCACATCATCGACCTGCACCACAACCTCAGAACCCTGCGGGTGAGAAAAGCACTGAACGTGCCGGCGCATGCTTTCAACAAACTCAATATCGAAAAATTCATTTTTGTCAAACTCAAATGGAATGTGATGCCGAAGCAGCACATCATCGACCGCTACCTGGAAACTGTGGCTTCTTTTGGTGTTCGGAACGACGGCGAGGGAATGGATTATTTCATCCCCAAGGAAGAAGAGGTACAACAAAGCGACATTCCCACTTCGCACCACCTGGGGTACATTGCCCTTGTGATCGGCGCTTCTTTTTACACAAAGAAGCTGCCCGTGTACAAGCTGCAGGAGCTGTGCCAAAAAATAAACCACCCCATTATTCTTTTGGGGGCCCAGGAAGAATTTGCCGAAGCAGAGGAGATCAAAAAAGTGGATCCGGTAAAAATTTACAACGCCTGCGGAAAGTTTACCCTCAATGAAAGCGCAGACCTGGTGCGAAAATCAAAACTGGTGATTGCGCACGATACGGGGCTGATGCACATTGCCGCTGCTTTAAAAAAACAGGTCATTGCCATTTGGGGTAGCACCACGCCTTCTTTTGGAATGGTGCCGTATTACGGCGAAAATTATTTGCTCCAACACGCCAAGCCTTACGACGACGTGCAGGTGCATAAGCTCTGGTGTCGGCCCTGTACCAAAATGGGCCGGAACAAATGCCCCCAA
This sequence comes from Bacteroidota bacterium, assembly GCA_023392575.1. Taxonomy (GTDB): domain Bacteria; phylum Bacteroidota; class Bacteroidia; order Chitinophagales; family Chitinophagaceae; genus Flavisolibacter. The sequence continues at coordinate 22,062 of JAEVYV010000117.1, forward strand.
GGCCATTTTAAATGCATGAAAAATATTGACACGGACGAAATCGTGCAAAGGGTGAATGCCCGGCTGGGCAGAAGCTGATGGAACTCTAGTTTGATGCCCAACCGTTGTCGCAGGAATCATCGGGAAACGTGAGACGGCAGAGATGAAACAGAAACAGCCTTTTTCTCTTCTCTCATTGATCGTCTGCCCTCTTGATAACCGTTGGGCAGGATCTGCCAATTGCAGTTTTCTTAAAACTCAAACTCCTTTACCGAAGCATCGTGCAGGATCTGTTTGGTAAACCGGTTGTGGTTTTTTTCGGAACCATGGGCCAGCCAGGTGCCAATAATGTAGTCGCCGTTTTTTGTCCGTTTTATTCTTTTGAATTTGAGGTTGCATTCTTCAAGCAGCGTTTCGTACTCCTTCAGAAGATCTTCTTTGTAAACACTGACGATTTTATAGGTGTGTGATTGGTTGACGTCGTCCATCAAACTTTCCAGTTTTATCAACAGCAAGAGGGCCGCCAGGATAATGACTGTGGAAATCAGAACGGCACTGTATGCTCCATCGGCAATGCCCATTCCCAAGGCCGCCACCGCCCAAATGGTAGCAGCGGTGGTAATGCCGTTGACCCTGTTCTCACTTTTAAAAATCACCCCGCCGCCAATAAAGCCAATGCCGGTAACAATGTTGGAGGCAATCCGGTCGGGAGTGGCTCCTGAAATGTGAATGGAAAAAGTGGTAAACAAAAAAGAACCCAGGCAAATCAGGATCATGGTTCTAAACCCGGCCGATTTGCTTCGGAGCTCTCTTTCGGCGCCAACCAAACCGCCGACCAGAACAACCAATAAAATTCTGAATAGTAAAACATCCAGTGTGGGCATATGTTGAGTTTATTTCGTTCAAACGCTGCAGAAAGAAAACTGCAAGACACATGCCTGAGATAGCCAGCAAAAAGTCCGCCGTTGCGGACTTTTTGTTATGCAATTTGGATCATTTTGGGCGGCTTTTGTTTGGCTTCTTCTTTTTTGGGAATCAACAAACGCAAAACGCCGTTTTCGTATTTGGCTTGGATCTTGTCCATATCCACCACCTCTTTGTGAAGCTGGAAGGTCCGCTGGAATGACTGGTAGCTAAATTCCCGTCGTACAAAGCGGCTGTTTTCGCTTTCTTCCTGCTGGTCTTGTTTTTCACTGCTGATGGTGAGTGTATTGCCATCAAGCTCTACTTTAAAATCGTCTTTGGTCATTCCGGGGGCAGCCATTTCCACTTCGTAGCCCTCGGCTGTTTCTTTGATGTTTACAGCAGGCAAGGTTGTGTTTGTGGATGAGTTGTTGTTCCATCCCCAGTTCCATAGATCCCGGGAAAACAGATCATCAAATACGCTGGGGAAGAGCTCGTTTCTTCTGATGAGTGTCATAATAACCTCCGTTTTTGGGTTTAACCATATCTGTAAAAACAACTTACCCCAAACAAGACCAATACCATAGCCTGCTGTGCTGATTTTTTTTCAGAAAGCTTGAAAATTTGGCAAGCTTTAGGGCGTGCCTTCTGTCACGTTATCATTGGCAGCGCTGCCCAGGCTATAATCGTTGTTCTCTTCGTCTTCTTCACCAATATTTTCATTACGGTCATCTTCTTCGGCGCCCGGCACATCCAGGTCGTCTGCTGACCGGTCTTCCCCAAAGCCCTTTTCGTTTAGGGGTTCGTTTTGAAAATCCACATTGTCCATCCGGGCCCGCACCAGGTTGTCTTCATCTTGAGTAGGCATGTAGTCCACATTTTCCAGGGCGCTTCGTTCCTCCCGACTGACATCGGCTGCGGTGCCCGGCGTCAGGTCTTCGCTGTCGTCCAGGTCAAATACGCCTATGCCTTCTTCGTCGTCGGAGGCAATGGTTGTGTCGCCTAATTCTCCGGCCGGGGGCACGTGAACAAATTCCTGACCCGGTATGTCTTTTACATCCGGCAAATGGATGATGGTTTCCTCGTTTTTCAGCTCCTCCCTGTCTTTATAGGAATCGGGCAGATCGCCCGGCTTGGTGGAGCGGCCCTCCAGCCGGTTGTCATTGGGATCTCTTTCAACGGGATCGCTGCTGTTTCGCTTGTCATTCATGGCAATGGTTTTCTTAACAGCTGAAAAACTTGTGCCGCAGTGAATAGCAGAATAGCCGGATGACCTGTCTGGGACTGGTCAAAAAAAGATGCAACAAAACATGAAAATAGCGAAAGGATAAAGCCGAAGCTGGCTGATCGGGATAAAAATAAGGTGCACAATCAAGCAGTTGATTGCACACCTTAATAACTGATTAAACTAAAACTTCGATCTCGTGAATCCGGGTAAGCAACTGACCATCTTTATAGATTTCAATGGAAGTGTATTGATCTATATTCGAAAGGCTTTCAGCATACACTACCTCTGCAGTCCGGGCAAGGGTTGCGGAAGCAACCACCTGCACGGTTAAGATCAAGGTTTGCGGCTCATCTTCCTGAGCGCATTTTATAAAGAAAGGGTGAGGGGCTTTTTTATCTATAAATACTTCACCGGCAATATATAAGGTGCCAAAGTTGTTTGGCGATAGGGGATCAAATTCAATCCATGCTTCCCAAAGATCAAGGTCTTGCTGTATAGTTTGGTACTTCATGGCAGCAAGGTAGGCATGGGCTCAAAGCCGGCAATGCGTAAAACACGGTAAAAGCACCCGTTTTTTCACGGTATTTTGAGCCGTGTGATTTGGGCTTGGTTGTGTTGGCCAATATTTGGCCCCGCGATTTGCATAAAAAAACCTCCCAAAAGGAGGTTGGAAACGAAATAAGGATCTTTTTACTGCAACATCTTTGCTATATCGGCAATGGGCAGGGTATTGGCCATTTTTACTACCTGATCCTGGCTGTAGCCCGGCGCTTTTAGGGTTATCAGCGAATTGTTCAGCGGCAGTTGCAGTTCGTAGTCGGGTTTGTCGTTGGCGCCCGTTACTTTTTGCACCAGGGCCTTGTAGCCGTTGATTTTGATGATTTTTTGATCCCCGGTATTGCCCATAAACGGCATGGATAGCAGTGCATTCAGGGTGCCGATCATGGGTGAATTGCTGATGATTTCCAGGTTGATGTTGGTGGAATCCACAGTGCCGTATTCACGGTGAATGATCACCCCAAAGAAACCCGAGGAGCCGGTAACGTTGTCTTCTTTGGTGTTCACGGCTTTGTCTTCCATTCTGGCGGGCAAAATTTTCAAGACTTCTTTGCCGGTGATGATATCAATTTCCTGCAACATTTGCTGCATGGCAAAACGGGCGTCATCCAATTTGCCGGTGGCATAAGCCGTTTTGGCTTCGGTCATTTGTTTGGCAAATTCCTGGGCGTTGGTTTGGCTGCAAAGTACCAGGCCCACGATAGCGATGTATATCTTTTTCATATTGGTGAAGTTGTGGTAAGGGTTATTTTTCTCCCAGGTGTTTTTTAATTTCTGCGATGTTGATCTCATTTACTGCTTTCAGAAAATCCTGTTCGTTGGCAAAATTGATGCCCTGGTAAACCAGCAGCGAGGTTTGACCCAGGGGCACGCTTAGTTTATAGCCCGAGCTTTCATCGTATTCTATAACCGCCCGTTGATCCTGCACTTTAACCTGTTTCCATTTTTGTTCCCCGCCGGAGGTTTGCATGTATCCGCTGGTAAAATACATGTTGATCGCCTGCATCCAGGCCGCATTGTTGGCTATGGTAAAGCTGAGTTGCTTTTCTCCTTCCGTGTATTCTCTTTGAATAGTGAGGCCGGCCCATCCCCAGCCGGCGCTGGTCACCTGGTCGGCGTCCGTGTCTTTCTTCA
>JAEVYV010000148.1 GCA_023392575.1 Bacteroidota bacterium
GGTTGGGGCTGTTCATCGTTCTTCACTAAAAAAATGGAGGCGGAAAGCGATAAAGCCTGAAGCAGAATGAATGGACCATATCCGACCATTTTTTTACAACCAAAATAAAGCAAGGTGTATTGAGAAGGTTTGTTTACACCATCTGAAAAACTATTTCGGTGACGATAAGATGTCAATCATCCCGGAAAGATTTTCCAGGCTTTTTATACGAGCCAAACTGAATTGCCAATAAAAACGAAAACGCAGCACTCAGGGCACTGCGTTCGCAACCAAAACCATATATGAAAAAAATTAAGCCTGTTTTATCAACTGCACCTCAGCGTGAATTTTAATTTCATCACTAACCACAACACTGCCGGCTTCAGTGACGGCATTCCACAGCAATCCGAATTCCTTACGGCTAACCTTACCATCCACGGTAAAACCTGCTTTGGTTTGTCCATACGGGTCCACAACGGTTCCGCCATACTCTACGTTCAACGTAATGGGTTTTGTCGTACCCCTGATGGTGAGGTCACCGTGAAGTTTGGCCTCATCGCCATTGGCCTCGTATTTTTTGCCTACAAATTTTAACTGGCTATGACTTTCTGCATCAAAAAAATCAGCCGATTTCAGGTGGGTATCTCTTTGGTCGTTATTGGTATCGATCGAACTGATGTCCGCAGTAAATTCAATTTTTTTTGCCGTAGCAAAGTCTTCGGTTTCTGTTTCTACCTCCAGGTCAAAGGTTCTGAAGTACCCGGTTACCGTAGTGATCATAAGGTGTTTTACCTTAAACTGAATCTCGGAGTGTACCGGATCAATTTTCCATGTAATTGCCATAAAGTTGATTTTAGAGGTTATAAATTTAATTAATGTTCAAACATTAAAATGATCTGCAATTAAAAATTCATCAAAAACCCTACCCCTGTTTATCCCAGTCGCACCGAGGTCATGGTTAAGGAGCCGCCCACTGCTTTATCGTTAAAAAAGCTCACTTCATCTTTTTCTCTTTTAAGACCCAAGGTGTAGAGCAAGGGCAGGTAATGCTCCGGCGTGGGAATGGACAACAGGGCTTCCCTTCCCAGGTGCTGAAAGTTGATCAGTTTGTCGTGCTCACCGTTGCCAATCAACTCCTTGAACCGGTTATTCATTTGCAAGGCCCAGTCGTATCCGTATTCCGGTTCGTTGATCTTGTTCCAGGCAACCATTCGCAGATTATGGACCATATTGCCGCTGCCCATGATGAGCACTCCTTTTTTGCGCAAGGAATGCAGCTCTTTGGCAAGATCGTAATGATATTGAGGGCTTTTGGTATAGTCAATACTCAACTGCAGCACAGGAATATGGGCTTCGGGATACATGTGCCGTACAACGGTCCAGGTGCCGTGATCCAACCCCCAGTCATGGTCCAGTTCTACCTGTGCCGAGGTAATGATGGAAGCGGTTTCCTTTGCCAGTTCCGGTTTGCCCGGCGCTGGGTATTGCACGTCAAACAACTCCTGGGGAAAGCCGCCAAAATCATGAATGGTTTTTGGAAAATCCATGGCCGTGATTTTGGTGCCCCTTGTCAGCCAGTGTGCCGAAACCACCAGCACCGCCTTGGGTGTGGGTATTTCTTTGGCCAGTTGTTTCCAGTAATTGCTAAACGCATTATGCTCAATGCCGTTCATGGGAGAACCATGACCGACAAACAATACCGGCATTACTGTTTCTTCTTCTTTTAAATCACTGGTAAATTTTCTAAAAGCTCCCAATGTAGACATAGCTGCTGCTCCTGTAATTATTTTTATAAAATGTTTCCGTTGCATTACTGACCGACCGTTTGACAGCCGTTTGCGGCTGCATTATCAAATCATTTTCAAATGCAAAACTACTACAGGTACAGGCCTGCACCCATTGAGGTAAGCCAAGAAATGGGGTTGATGTAGATCAAGTTGAGGTTGAGAGTAAGGTTGAGGCTGAGAAGTTGATACGTTAATGGATTGAAAGGATGAGAAATATCTTCCTACCTTAATCTTAACCTCAATCTCAACTACTTCTTCAACGCCACCTGCCGGCGAATGCGGCTCAGAGTTTCAGGTGTAATACCCAGGTAAGAGGCCATCATGTGTTGGGGTACCCTTTGCGGAATGGTGGGACATGATTCTACCAGCTCATTATATTTTTCTTCTGCCGTGCGGCTTAAAGAACTCATCAATCTTCTTTGCGTGGCAATGAGACTGTTCTGTAATAAAATGCGAAAGAACCGTTCCATGGCCGGTATCTTCTCCATCATTTCTTCCTCGGCCTTTTTGGATAAAAGCAGCAGTTCACAATCCTCCAGTGCATCAATATTGTAAACAGAAGGCTCGCCTGTTAAAAAACTAAACTGGTCGCCGATCCACCAGCCTTCAAATGCAAACTGACTGATGTGTTCTACGCCTTTATCGTCAACCGTGTACGACCGCATCATGCCCTTTTCCACAAAAGCCACGTACTTGCACGGATCGCCCTCCTGTAAAAGGTATTGTCTTTTGCGCAACTTTTTGGGTGTAAAAAAAGACTGGCAAATTTCTTTTTCTTCATCGGTAAGGCGAACTTTCTCTTCTATTTTCTGAAATAACAACTCAAACATGAAGGGTCTTTGTAAAGCAAAAATAAAGGAGTTGCGGCTAGCTTGTCAAATTCCGTGTTTGGGATTTTTACCGAGATCTTCCCGCTGTTTACCGGTAAACCGATAACCGGTTGCCTATTGGCACTTGCCCGGACACTTTGGGCCCATTTACTTTGCTTAAAATTTAAAATATGAACGAAGAACTAAAAAATACTGTTGAGAAACGCTACCAATATTTCGAAAGAAGAAGTCGCAAAGGCCGGGCTTGGGCTGGCTTCTTTCTATTGGCCGTGGGCGGACTTTTGCTTTTAAAAACCCTGAACATCATTTTTTTTCCTGCCTGGTTTTTTACCTGGCCTATGTTTTTTGTTGTGATTGGCTTGTTCATTGGCGTGAAGCATGGGTTTCGCAGCGGATTTTGGATGCTTCCGGTTTTGTTTGGCGCTTTGTTTCTGGTAGACGAAGCTGATCCGACCATGAGGCTGGACCGTTTTATTGCACCCATCATCATCATGGCTTTGGGACTCATGTTCCTTTTGCGGCCCAAAAGACATGGCCGAAGAAAGGAGCAATACGGAGATACGGCATGGCCATCGGAGCAGGCAACTGAGGGCGTTGCTGGCGGCAGCAACCATGCTTATGGCTCCCATACGACCGACCGCCGGGACTTTGTTGATGTGACGGCGGTGTTTGGCGGAGTGAAGAAAAACGTAGTCAGCAAGAGCTTTAAAGGAGGCGATGTGGTAAGCTTTATGGGCGGGGCTGAAATTGATCTGAGCCAGGCCGATTTTAACGGCCGCATCACCATTGACGCCACCAATATTTTTGGCGGCACCAAACTGATTGTTCCTTCTACCTGGGATGTGCAAAGCGATATAACGGCCATCTTTGGCGGTGTTGATGACAAGCGCCAGATCAGCGGCGTGAATATGGATCCAAACAAGGTTTTGATACTGGACGGCACCTGCATGTTTGGCGGAATTGAAATCAGAAGCTTTTAAAGAGCTGGGACGAAACCAGTGATCAAAACGTTTTCGTATCCCTGTTACAGAGTACTTAAAAGAAAAGCAGCACCGGTCTTTCCCGGCGTGTTGCTAAACGGCCAGCACTTTTAAAAAAAATAATCATGAAATGGTATATAGCAAAAATGGTTTACCAGATCATTTGTGGCGATGGGCGGCATGCCGCACAGTTTGACGAGCAACTGCGGCTCATCGCAGCCAATGACGCGGACGAAGCCTTTGCCCACGCCTGCCGCATGGGCTACCAGGAGGAGGAATCTTTTTTGAACCAAAAGAATGAATGGGTGCGGTGGCAATTTGTCAATGTGATGGAATTGCTCCGGCTTCACCAGGTGATGGACGGCGCTGAAATTTATTCGCGGATCAACGAAGTCGAGGACGCCGATGCCTACATTCGCCTGGTGCACCATAAGGCGGAGTCGATCCGGGACAAACAATCACACCAATTGCTGAATCTAATTTAATCCATTGGCTACTTCTCCCTTGCATGCATTGCGTTTCCGCCTGGTCTTTGCCATTTGCTGGTGTTTGTGGAGCACCCTTCATGCTTTTGTGCTGCACTGGTTCGGGTTCTCGTGGAAAATGGCGGTTTGGGACAGCACCGTCAGCAACTTGTTGCTGGCCGGCATTTCCTTACTGATAACGGTTACGCTTCAATTTTACATTCCTCAAAAAAACAAATACGGCTATATCCTGGGATTGTGCCTTGTGCTTGCGGTGATGTGGCTGCTGATCAGCCGTAGCATTTTAATTTTTCTTTCAGATGACTCCAGAGATTACGTACGCTTTTTTTCAAACTCCGTTCCCATTCGTTTGGCTATTGCTTTTCTTATCATCGGCTGTATGGCTTTGGTGAGTGTTTTATGGTACACCATCCAGGACCAACGGATGATTGAGCAAAGAAAAACGGAAGCAGAAAAGCTCTCCCGGGAGGCCGAACTTTTCAAACTCCGCCAGCAATTGCAACCCCATTTTCTTTTTAACAGCCTCAACTCCATTAACGCCCTGATTGGCGTACAGCCACAACGAGCCCGGACCATGATCCAGCAGCTCTCCGATTTTTTAAGGGGCACATTGAAAAAGGAAGAACACCAATGGGTAAGTCTTGAAGATGAACTGCAGCACCTGCAACTGTACCTGGAAATTGAAAAAGTACGGTTTGGGCACCGGCTTTCCACCAGCATCCGTAACGACACGAAAGGTTTGCGGCTGCCCGCCATGCTGTTGCAACCGGTGGTGGAAAACGCCATCAAATTTGGATTGTACGACACCACCGATGTGCTGACCATTACCGTTCGGGCAACAGCAGAAGACGGCAATTTGATTGTACAGGTCAAAAACCCTTTCGACCCCGAAACCAGCACTCCCAAAACAGGAACAGGCTTTGGTTTGAGCTCCGTAAAAAGAAGGCTTTATTTGCTGTTTGGCAGAAACGATTTGCTGCAAACAGAGGCAAAAGAACAACTGTTTATCACCACCATAAAAATTCCCCAGAACACATGATTAAGGCTTTGCTTATTGACGACGAACCCCTGGCCAGGTCCCTTGTCAAAGAATACCTCCAGGACTTTCCCCAGATTAGGGTTGTGCAGGAATGCAACGACGGCTTCGAGGGGATCAAGGCCATCATGCAACATCAGCCGGATCTTATTTTTCTGGACATCCAAATGCCCAAGATCAATGGCTTTGAAATGCTGGAA
>JAEVYV010000150.1 GCA_023392575.1 Bacteroidota bacterium
GGCGGAATGAATATGGACGATATCTTCAGCCAGTTTGCCGACATCTATGGCGAAGATATTTTCGGCAGCTTTTTTGGCGGTGGCGGAAGAGCCGGCGGAGGACAAAGAAGGGCCCGAGGAATCAGGGGCAGCAACCTCCGGATCAAATTAAAACTTACCTACGAAGAAATTGCCAAAGGCGTTACCAAAAGCATTAAGGTAAAAAAATACGTTGGCTGTACGGTGTGCAGCGGCAGCGGCGCCAAGGACAAGGGCAGTGTGCAAAATTGCCCCACCTGCGGCGGCAGCGGCCAGGTAAGAAAAGTAACCAACACCTTTTTGGGGCAGATGCAAACCGTCACCACCTGTCCTACCTGTAATGGGGAAGGCACCACCATCACCGCCAAATGCGGCAACTGTAAGGGCGAAGGAAGGGTATACGGCGAAGAAACCGTAACCATTGACATTCCGGCCGGCGTACAGGAAGGCATGCAACTCAACATCGGCGGAAGGGGAAATGCCGGCGAACGCGGAGGCATGCCCGGTGACCTGATCATCTTAATTGAAGAAGAAGCCCACAAAGAATTGCAACGCGATGGATTGAACGTGGCCTACGACCTGCACATTTCCTTCACCGACGCGGTGTTTGGAACCCAGGTGGAAGTACCCACTATTGACGGCCGGGCCAAAATCAAAATACCGGCGGGCACCCAAAGCGGGAAAATTTTCCGTTTGAAAGGGAAAGGATTTCCTGCGGTAAACAGTTATGAAAAAGGCGACCAACTGGTGCACGTCAATGTGTGGACACCGCAGCATGTTTCCTCGGAAGAAAAAGCCATGCTGGAAAAACTGAGTCATTCTTCCGATTTCAAACCGGCACCGGACAAAAATCAAAAAAGCTTTTTCGATAAAATGAAAGAGATGTTTTCCTAACGGAAGATCCTGCGGAAAAAAATTTGGAAGGCTGCTGCACCGATTAAATGTTTTTGCCGGTGCAGCAGCCTTTCTTTATTCCTCCCTTCCCTTTTTCCTTTTTTTGCCATAGATATTTTTGGCCTGCTGCAAAAGAACAAGAAATTCGCTTTGAGAATAGCTGGCCGGGTCTGCCGCCCGGGCAGCGGTATCCATGATAAAGTTCCAGGAAACATCCTTCACAAATTTGGATTGACGAAGCACAGAGCCAAACATAATGACGGCGCTGGCAAACTGATAATATTTGGGAATTTTAGTAAACTCGGTCAATCGTAGGCGGGGCGCCTCTGCAAGCTGCAATACGGCAGTGCTATCGGGCAACTTGTACTGCAAATGAAAAGCGGCCAGGCTATCGTCTATTTCCACGCCCAGCAAATTGCCTGAGGGTACTACCGGGATGATTTCAAAAGCAATCAGGGCCGAATAAGCCGAACCGATTTCGCCCCCCTCCACCGTGGCATTGGTGTCCTTGATGGCGCCAACATTGTTGTCAAAGCCAATCAAACGGTATTCTATAACGTAGTTGGGGTTGAAGTCGACGTTCAGGTACGCATCGTCGGCCACAGTATACAGGGTTTGTGCAAATTCTTTGAGCAACACTTTTTCCGCTTCGGCATAACTATCCAGGTAAGCAAAATTGCCGTTGCCCCTTTGCGCCAGGGTTTGAATTTTGGAATCCTTGTAATTGCCCATCCCAATTCCCAGGCAAGTCAAATAAATGCCCTGTTCCCGCTGCAGCGAAATCATTTCTTCCAGGTCTTCTTCTTTCTTCAACCCCACATTAAAATCGCCATCGGTGGCCAGAATGATACGGTTGTTGCCTCCTTTGATGAAATGGTTTTTGGCCACGCTGTAGGCAAGCTTTATCCCCGACTCGCCGGGGGTAGCCCCACCGGCCTGCAAACTGTCGATGGTTTTTAAAATACTGTCCTTTTCGCTGCCGCTGGTGGTGGGCAGGGCAACCCCCACCGTTCCGCCGTAAACAACAATGGATACCGAATCGATGGCCCGCAAATTATTCACCAGGGCTTTGAAACCATTTTTTAACAGGGGCAGCCGGTTGGGCATGTCCATAGAGCCCGACACGTCAATTAGAAAAACCAAATGGCTGGGCGGCAGGCTGTCAAAAGACAGCCGCCGGGAAACGATTTGAGCAAACAACAACTGGTTGTGTTTGTTCCAGGGGCATTGGGTATAGGTAGTTCGGATTTCAAAGGTTTTGTTGTCCGAGGGCTCGGAATAATTCAGATTAAAATAGTTGAGCAATTCCTCCATCCGAACGGCATCCGGAGGCACGGCCATTCCCATGTTGATGAACCTCCGGATGTTGCTGTACGAGGCCCGGTCAACATTGAGGGTCAATCCCGTTGTGGGATATTGCGCTGCGTTGATGAACTGGTTTTCGATGATGCTGGCATAGGTTTCATCGCCGGCAAACCATTGTTGTTGGGCCTCCCGTTTTAGGTTTTGGGTGAGGGAGGCCAGCCTGTATTCCTGCCGGCTTTTGTTGATGGCCGTTTTTTTCAGTTTGACCTCAACCGGCACGCTGGCATCAACCACAGTGGTTTGTTTTTGATACCCGTTATACGAAAAACTTAGGGTGTCTGTCTTGTTCGAAACAATAATCCCAAAAAAGCCTTCCGCTCCGGAGTAGTAAACATAGCCGGTGCTGTGTACGTAAATGCTTACATTTTGCAAGGCACGGCCCGCTTCGTCCTTTACCTGGCCTTTCAGATAGTATTGTTGGGCCACAACCAGCAGAGGACAAAAAAAGAAAGCAGTTATATGTAGAAGGCGCTTCAAAGCAATGGGAAGCGAAAAATACAAAATATTAGTGCTTGTTCAAATCCATTGGGCAGCAATCAGCCCTGCGCTTTACTGGTTGCAGAGTCGGTGCGAGGCAAAAGCAAGCAAACATCGTCATTGAAAATCCGACAGCGATACTCCTGTGCCGATTGAACACTTATTGGGCAAGCTGGTAGATCTCTTTTAGATTTCTGCCCAGACCATCATAATCCAGCCCATACCCTACCACGAATTTGTTTGGGATGCTAAAGCCGATGTAGTCAATCGTCAGCGGAAATATAGTTGCTTCGGGCTTGTGGAGCAGGGCAGCAATTTTAAACGATCTGGGCTGCTGGTGATGCAGCTGCGGCAAAAACACGTTCAGTGTTTTGCCCGTGTCCACAATGTCTTCCACGATGATCACATCCCGGTCGTACAGGTCCTGATCGAGCCCAATGGAAGTGATGATGTTTCCGCTCGATTTCATTCCTTTATAGGAAGCCAGCTTGATAAAACAGATCTCTGCCTCTATGGTTAAGTGCTTGAAAAGATCGGAAGCAAACATGAAGGACCCATTTAAAATGGCAATGAATAAGGGCCGCTTTCCTTTATAATCGTTGTTGATGGCCGCGGCTATTTCCCTGATCTTTTCCTGTATAATTTCTTCGCTTAAATAAGTGTCGAACGTTTTATCGTGCAGTTTAATTGGCGGCATCTGTTGGCTTTTTGTTTATCCGTAATTGTTGCCCGATCTTGATGTCGGTGCTGGTCATGTCGTTCCACTTTAATATGTCCTCTACGGCCACCTCGTATTTTTTGGCAATGGCATACATGGTTTCTTTGGATTGAACGGTATGCCAGATGGGTTGGGTTTCCACCGCCCGGGGCAGGGGCTCTGTTGGAGCGGGAGCAGCAACCGCGGCCACGGACTGATCCTTAGCTAATTTTGGCTGGCCGGGGGCTTTGTGCCACAGGTACAGTTTTTCTCCAGGGTGGGGCTGCAGGTCTTGCTTTAAAAAATTATACTCCAGCAAGCTTTCCAGGCGGATGGCTTCTTTTTGGGCAATGTCGTAAAGGGTTTCCCCCGCCGCGACAACATGAAACTCATTGGCTGCTTTTTTTCTTTTTCGCTGTAGGATAACCAAATGGTCCATCAGGGGAATATCCAATCCCCGCATGTCATTAAACTCAAACAGCCGGGCCAGCGAAATACCGTTTTCCTCGGCGATTTTAAGGTAAGACGTGCCCTTGTTAACCCATACTACCCTGGTGTCGTTGATTTTAAAAACCCCGGCAGGATAGCTTACAGCCGGAGCAGCCTGGGGGCGGGCCACCTCTTTTTCTTCAAAAACCGGCATGTCCGGAGGGGAAGAAGTATGGCTGACCAACACCACATTGTCGTTTAGCGGCTTGCGCTCCAGAGCAATTAAGGTATAATCCTGCAGGTTATAATCCCGGATCAATTTGATCAGGATTTGGGGGTATTTGGGATTGGTGGCGTAGCCGGCTTTTTTTAATCCGTACGCCCAGCCCTCATAGTCGGTGGGATCCAGTTTGAATAAAAACGCATAGTGGGCCCGGTTTTTTAAAAAATCGGAATGGTCCCGGTACGATTCCAGCGGGTCGTTGTACTTTCTGAAGCATTCGCCCTTGGCATCATCGTCGTGGCTGACGCTTTCGCCGGTCCACTCGCTTTTGCATTTAATGCCAAAATGGTTGTTTGATTTTTTCACCAGCACACTTTGCCCGGCGCCGGTTTCGTGAATGCCTTGGGCCAGTGTAATGGAAGCCGGCACGCCGGTGCGTTGCATTTCCTGGATCGCCAGTTCCTTATAGGTTGCAATGTAATTGCGGATAACTTCGGAAGATTGGGCAAACGCGAACTTGCCCCACCACAAAAAACAAAAAAAGAATAGCAGCTTTTTCATGGACGCTTTCAGTTTCTCAACAAATAAAAAATCAGTGCAACTTTTTTATCAGGTACAGGCCATCCCTTACGGTCAACAAAAGCTTCTCCACATCTGTCCTGCTAAAAACATGGTCGTTAAAAGCCTGTATGGCTTTGGCGTTTTTCCCCTTTATTTCTTCCTCCAGTACCTGGCCGTGAAAGAGCACATTATCCGCTAAAATA
>JAEVYV010000368.1 GCA_023392575.1 Bacteroidota bacterium
CCGGCTCTTCGCCCAACAATCTTTTTAAAATGGTTTTGAATTCCAGCTCTGTGAACACGTCCCGCAGCGCTTCTTTGTTCCACTCCCGAATCAAAAAATCTTCCTCGTGAAATTCAACGGGGACGGAAGTGATGATGGTGGCCAGTTTTTTGGACATCAGCGCATCTTCTTTTCCCTTTCTTATTTTTTCGCCCAGGGCGCCTTTGATGTTGTCTGCGTTGGCCAAAACATTTTCCAGGGTTTTGTATTCGGTCAACAGCTTGCAGGCGGTTTTTTGCCCCACCCCTGCAATGCCTGGAATGTTGTCCACGGCATCGCCCATCAACCCCAAAATATCAATCACCTGGTCCACCGATTCGATGCACCATTTTTCGCATACTTCTTTGGGCCCCATGATTTCCACATCGCCGCCCTGGTAGCCGGGCTTGTAAATCTTTACCCGGTCGCTTACCAACTGGCCGTAATCTTTATCCGGCGTTACCATATACACTTCGTAGCCCAGGGCGGCGGCTTGCTTGCTCAGGGTGCCGATCACGTCATCGGCTTCATAGCCATCGCTTTCTATGATGGGAATGTTGAGCGCCTGTATGATGCGTTTGATGTCGGGAATGGCAATGGTCAGGTCCTCGGGGGCCTCCTGACGATGCGCTTTGTAATCTGCAAAATCAGTATGCCGCTCGGTGGGAGCGGCTGTATCAAAGCACACGGCCATGTGGGTGGGCTTTTGGTTGTTGATCAGTTCGAGAATGGTATTGGTAAAACCAAATTGGGCGTTGGTATTCTTGCCCTTGGAAGTGATGCGTGGGTTGCGAATCAATGCGTAATAGGCCCTGAAAATAAGGGCCATGGCGTCCAGCAAAAACAGTCGTTTGTCCATGCCGGCGAAGTTAATTAAATCCTTTGCTGCATTAGGTTACTAAAAAAACAAACCCCGCCGGGCGGGGTTTTCTAAGGTCGGATTATAGAGGGTTAGTAATTAGTTGTACGAAAGCGTTTGGTCAGGGCTGCCTGCGTGTACACTTTCCTTTACTTCCCCGTTCAAATATTGTTCAGGATTGCTGACTAAAGTAGTTCCGTGCACCGTGGCGGCCGCATTTTTGCTGGGCAGGGCTACCGGTGTATTGCTGTCTTTGTGAATGAAATTCAGATAAAGCGAAAAGAAAAGCAGGTTGAACGCAAGAAAGTTAAGTATCCCGGAGAGACGCTTTTTCATAACATTGGATTTGAATGACAAGGCAAAATAAACAGGCCCAAACAGAGAAACAACTCTTTTTGTTTGTTTTTTAAAAAATAGGGTGAAACCACTCGGCGGCACTCGTAAAACTACTTACTTCATTTGCTCCAGTTTTTTTTGCAGGGCAAACATTTCGTCTCGCAGCCGGGCGGCTTCCATAAAATCCATGTCCCGTGCCGCCTTTTCCATTTCTTTTTTTGTTTTGGCGATGACTTTTTCCAGCTGTGGAATTGTGGTGTATTCGGCTTCCTCCTCCGCTGCTTTTGTCACGATTTCTTCCACGGCATACGGCGATTCGGGGTCGTAGCCCTTGATGTCGAGCACAGAGGTTTGCGCCATTACCTGTTCTACGGATTTGCGCACCGTGGTGGGGGTGATGTTGTGGACAATGTTGTAGGCAATTTGTTTTTCGCGGCGGCGGTTGGTTTCATCAATGGTGCGCTGCATGCTTTCGGTCATGGTGTCGGCATAAAAAATCACCAGGCCTTCGGCATTCCGGGCGGCCCGGCCCGCGGTTTGGGTCAGCGAACGTTCGTTGCGCAAAAAGCCTTCCTTGTCGGCATCCAAAATGGCTACCAGGGACACTTCCGGAAGGTCCAGTCCTTCCCGCAATAAATTCACCCCTACCAGCACATCAATATTACCGAGGCGCAGGTCCCGCAAAATCTCCACCCTTTCCAGGGCGTCAATATCACTGTGGATGTATTTTGATTTGATGTCAATGCGCTTAAGGTATTTATCCATTTCTTCGGCCATGCGCTTGGTTAGCGTAGTCACCAAAACCCGGTCACCTTTCTTGACCCGCTTGTCGATTTCATCCAACAAATCATCAATCTGGTTGACACTGGGCCGCACTTCAATGGGTGGTTCCAGCAGGCCTGTGGGACGTACCACCTGCTCTACCACCACGCCACCGGTTTGCTCCAGTTCATAATCACCAGGTGTGGCGCTGACATAAATGATCTGGTTCAGCAGGTTGGAGAATTCGTGAAAATTGAGGGGCCGGTTGTCCAGGGCGGAAGGCAGGCGGAAGCCATAATCCACCAGGGTAAGTTTCCGGCTCCGGTCACCGCCATACATGCCGCTGACCTGGGGCACGGTTTGATGGCTTTCGTCAATGACGCACAAAAAATCCTTGGGAAAATAATCCAGCAGGCAGAAGGGTCGGGTGCCAGGTTGTCTTCGGTCAAAAAAACGGGAATAGTTTTCAATGCCATTGCAGTAGCCCAGTTCCCGGATCATTTCCAGATCATACTCCACCCGTTCTTTCAGCCTTTGGGCTTCAATAAATTTGCCCACGCTTTTGAAATACTCCACCTGTGCCTGCATTTCGTCCTGTATCTCGTACATTACGTTTTGGATCTGGTCCTTGGGCGCCACGTAGAGGTTGGCCGGAAAAATTGCGGCGTTTTCCAGCTTGCCGATCCGCTTGCCGTGCTGCACGTCTATGCTTTCGATTTCTTCTATTTCATCGCCAAAAAAAGTAACCCGGTAGCCAAAGTCCACATAGGGAAGGTTGATGTCCACCGTATCCCCCTTTACCCGGAAACTGCCTCTGGTGAATTCCACCGAAGTTCTGTTATACAAAGAATTAACCAGGGCATGCAAAAATCCCTGTCGGGAGAGCCGTTCGCCTTTAGCAATGCGAATGATCCCGTTTTCGTAATCGGTAGGGTTGCCCATGCCATAAATACAGCTTACGCTGGCCACCACAATAATGTCTCTTCGGCCGGAAAGTAAACTGGTAGTGGCTCTCAGCCGAAGCTTGTCGAGTTCCTCATTGATGTTGAGGTCTTTTTCAATATAGGTATCGGTGGTGGGCATATAAGCCTCGGGCTGGTAATAATCGTAGTAGGAAACGAAATATTCCACCGCATTTTCGGGGAAAAACTGCCGGAACTCGCCGTATAATTGGGCCACCAGGGTTTTGTTGTGCGTCAGCACCAAGGTGGGTCTTTGTACATTTTGAATAACGTTGGCCACGGTAAAGGTTTTTCCCGAGCCGGTCACTCCCAGCAACACCTGGGATTTTTCGCCGCGTACAATGCCTTCGGTTAATTCCTGTATGGCGGAAGGCTGATCACCGGCAGGTTTATAAGGAGAATGAAGTGTAAAACCCATGATCATGCAAAATTAGAAAAGCTGCCCAATCCGCCACCGGGACGGGAAATGGGTTTGGAGAAAGGTTTGCTCTTTTGTAAGTGGTTAAATATCAGCGTTTTATATATGTGGCAGCTTGTTTGATTTAACAAAACATCTATCCAATTTAAAAGCCACTTGCCTCGTGCCTAAATCCAATCTTTGAAACCGTTGAACATGCAAGCCTGGGGAATGTCATGAAAAACTTTATCACAACAGGCTTTCAATAAAAAGCCCCGCAACGCAAGCGGGGCTTTTGTTTTAAGCGGTTTGTAATTCCTTTATTTTTTCCCGGATTTTTCCTTCTATTTCATCGGCCAGCGCAGGATTGTCTTTCAGCAAAGACTTCACACCTTCACGCCCTTGTCCTAATTTATCGCTGTTATAGCTAAACCAGCTACCGCTTTTTTGCACAATACCCATTTCCACGCCCATGTCCAGGATCTCACCAATTTTGGAGATGCCTTCGCCAAATACCAGGTCAAATTCAGCGGTGCGGAAAGGTGGAGCTACTTTGTTCTTTACCACCTTTACTTTTACCCGGTTGCCCACGGCTTCTTCTCCATCTTTAATTTGGGCCATACGGCGGATGTCCAAACGCACCGATGCATAGAATTTCAGGGCATTACCACCGGTGGTGGTTTCGGGGTTGCCGAACATCACCCCAATTTTTTCACGCAACTGATTGATGAAAATACAAATGGTGTTTGTTTTGGAAATGGTGGCGGTTAGCTTCCGCAAGGCCTGCGACATCAGGCGGGCCTGCAAACCCATTTTGGAATCCCCCATTTCGCCTTCCAGCTCTCCTTTGGGCACCAGGGCGGCTACCGAGTCGATCACCACCACATCAAGGGCGCCGGATAAAATCAGGCGGTCTGCAATTTCCAAAGCTTGCTCCCCGTAATCGGGCTGGGAAATCAGCAGGTTGTCAATGTCCACGCCCAGCTTTTGTGCATAACCGCTGTCAAAAGCATGTTCCGCATCAATAATGGCACACATGCCGCCTTTTTTTTGCGCCTCGGCAATTACGTGGGTGGCAACGGTGGTTTTACCGGAACTTTCCGGTCCGTATATTTCTACCACCCGGCCC
>JAEVYV010000376.1 GCA_023392575.1 Bacteroidota bacterium
GCGGGTGAAGTGGTTAATTGAACATTCTACCTCGCATCAACTTTTGTGGTGTATTGAAAGTTTGGTGCTCCGAAATCCGCCACTGCGCCAAGCGCCAAAACGTTAGCGGTAATTTTTTATTGAGCTAACGTTTTTTACTTGTGGTGTTGGGACACTTTTACTATTTTATTTTAAAAACTAACTGTTATGACTATACAAGAACTAAAAAATTATTTAGTAAAACATTCTCCATTCAGGACTAAAGGCTATGATGACGAATTATTTTATTTTACAGAGTCCACTATACGCATTCAAGATGGAGAACCTTTTGGCTATGTATTGTCCGGTGACGGTAATTTTTTTACTTTACAGGAAACTCCTGTCAAGGGGCTTTTCCCGTTTTTTATTAATTACCAAATAGTAGACAGTGAAATAGAAGAATCTCCAATAACAATTAATTATGACGAAAGTAAAATAAAACAAGACCCATACAGAGATGCAAATGCTATTAACGGCTTTCTAATTCTGGAACCTGCACAGGGACAATAGAAAAAGGCTTTTCTAGGTTTGTGATGCTCCTTAAATCTGAGGAGACACATCCATGCAGGCCCAAACCAATATACCCACCTCCACATCCTGCTAATTTTATGTACTTATTTTTTGACTCTCCGCTTAGGTAGACCATATAAAAAGAGTTACTCTTATAGTCATAGTAAGACTTTTCTCGAAAGTCAACTATTAAGCGGTTTAACTCATGGATAAGAGTTTTGAAATTTTCAACTGTTTCTTCGTGGCTATTTGCCTGTTTAAATTCGTAGGTGGACATAGCAAATAAAACTCCCGCTAACAACAGTTTTGCAAAAGTTGGGCTGACGGATTAATTTTAAACTGTGAATAAATATTTAGCTTTTGTAAAAAAGTTAGGCTGACGAATTTCAAATACCCAACCTTCGCAAAGATGATAAACGTTAGGCGTCATTTAAAGGAGCATTCGACCAATGAAAATGTTTTTAAAACTTCTTCTCTTCTTTTTCCTCTTTGAGTCTTCAGGTTGTGGGTTGGTTGGTGACAAAAAAGAGCCGGCAACATTTTACAACTCAATTGCCGGCTGGGACATCCAGCATGTTCCGATTATTAAACCTTTTCGTGTAACAAGCACTGACGGCGGACGGAGTTGGTTTTTAAACCAAAAAGAACTTGGTAGCATCGAAGTATCTCGTTTTGGCGTTTCCCAAAACATAATTTATGGAAAAGGCAACTCGAGGTGGTTTGTCTTCGATACCAAGTCGAAACTATTTGCTGAATATGGAAGCGAAGCACAATTGAATGAATGTCTTCAAAGTTTGGGCATAAAGCCGAACCAGATTTCGGAGTGCAACGATTACTTTAAAAGATTGGCTAAAGGTTTCAAACCTTATTGGTTTCCTGCTGAAGGCAAAGAGTATCCTGACTATCCTGCCATCACTCCAAAAGACATCATTGATATTAAAATTATAGACTCCGTGAATGAAGAGCCGGATTTTGAACTGTTGAAAAAGCCAAAAGTGAGCAAGGAAAAGATTTATTTTTTTAGGGTTCGCTATTCAAAAGGAGAAAATGAGCTTTACTACCTTTCTTTCAACAACAATCCACCAATAGCAGTAAAAGACAGTTCGGTCATTCCAGTTTTCGAAACCAGTAATATGTTTCACATAACCTTATATACCCCTTATCCCGTTGCTGAACAAAAAGGTATACCAGAAAGCAAACGAATACATAAAGGGAAACAGATTTTCTTTTAAGCAACTAAACGAACGCCTAACATGGTGTTTATGAAATAGCGGCTTGATTACAAATGCTGAACAATATATCTTTAATAAACTTTGGAACAAAAGTGTGGCTGAAGGAACAATAATTCCGCTACTTCATAAACACCCGTTCCGTTGTGTGAAATTCTTATGAGACGATGCGTTTACTATTAGCCCTCTTTTTATTTACTTCTTTTTCTTCATCAGGACAGACACTGCCTGACAGTATCGTCATTACCAAGAACACATATGTTAACAGCTTTTCAGAAGAAGGTGACAATCTCTATAGGACAGAAAAGTTTTCGCTGTTTCTGAAAGGAAACAAATACATCCTAAATGGCAAAAGAATAGCGAAATCTAAAATTGTTGACTTTCTTTCAGCAATTAATGAGCCGAGCAATACGAATAACTCTCTCTTGAAATACCAGATAGACACAAGTTGGATAAAGAACAATGCAAGCGAGCTATTGACATACTACTCTGACAAGAAAAGCTTTGCATGGAATGAAAAACAAAGAGAAGCCATCTATAAAGAACTTGCGGATTTTAACAACTATAAAAAGGAACTAAACAGTTATCTATCCTCGGGCTGCTGTTACACGATGCACAATAGTTACAAGAATGAATACATAGTACAGGTTTATCTAAAAGACACAATTACGGACGAAATCAAGTCGAGAAAGTATGTTTGGGGATACAAAATGCCCTGGATGAATAAATCAGGAGATACTCTTTTTAATTATGACATTGAAAAACAACTTGAAAAAATTTTAAGAACCAAATCAAAAACGGAAGATCCACTTAGTGGAAACAAGCTACTGGGTTACCTGGTAAACCACATTATTGACAATAACCAGAGTACCCTTTATGCTTTGTCAGCCTACAGTTATCTAAAGGAAATTGAGGAATTGAAATCTGACTTTGGGATCTTGTCTTTCAATGAAGTTCAAGGGCGTGGAAGATACATATGGAACGAACCTGCTACAATAAGGGTTCGACTAACGAACAAGTACATGCTCGACAACGTAAACCTTGTTTTCCTGGCTTCCCAAACAGGCAACACTATTTATGCACGTGACAGTTTAAAAAAGGATTATATACGGTATATAGACAGGGTTCAATCGATAAATTTTATTTCCAGCTATCTCAAGTCTCATCCTGATACCCGACTTGACATCTATTACTTCAATAATAAGGGCATCAACGACTATAATATTGAAAGCGTAAATAAAAACCCGAAAGAATGGAAGCTGCATGATGACTATTTAAAAAGCCTTGAAACGTCACAAAAGTTAGGAGTAAAGTTTTCCTTTGACATTGACCAGGCAATCAAAACTTCAGAACAGGTTCATTGTGGTTGTAATTATAGGTTTGACCGTAGTTATTTGGAACAAGCAATCTTCTTTGAAATCAGAGATGACGAAGGGAATAGCTCAATATGGTTTTTGCTTCCTGACGACAAAGTTTTGCTTTACATCATGGACAGTTCGAGAACGTTGAACTTTAAACGTTTTGACTTCAACAGCACAAAAGAGTATGGATTGATTTATCCTTGTGCTTTGTTTGACAAGAATGGCAATAGAGTGACGAAATAGAACTTCACACAACAGCGCATTGGCGCATATGGCGGGTTGACGAACAAACCATCAGCAATAAATCACTTATCATCACTTGTCCGGTCAGACCGAATGCTAATGAGCTTTTGAATAAAATTTTTACATTAGTTCTTTAATCAGCATCGTTACGGGCTGGACGTTCAATGAATACCGCCACATCGCCAATGCTTTAACGTTACCTGCAAGCGGTCTGACGAATGCTAATGAGCGACACGACAAAAGACCATCATCAGGTTTTCAAATTGTTTTAATTCTGCCAGGCTTCTATTGCCTGACACATTTTAGCACATTCGCCACGCACAGGGCGACACTGCAAAAGAGCTAAAAATTTGCTGGGCGACTGAGAGACACGAAACAAAACTGTTTATGGACGAAAAAATAATTGCAGCTATTCTTGGCATCATAGGTGGTGTTGCCGGTTCAATGTTTACGCCGTGGGCTAAATGGCAGTTCGAGAAAAAGCGTCAACGCTATCAAAACAGAATTAAGTTTTTAAAAGACGCAAGAGATTTAGCCTACCGCACCAGAGATAATTTCGGGTTCTTTATTACTATTGAATATTACTCACAGATAAGACCGTACTTGCCTAAAAAACTAATACAAAAATGGGAAGTCGGGCAGGATTTTAAAGAAGGCTATCCAGAGCTACTTGACTTGTTATCTGACTTAGAAAAAAAGTGGGACATCTTATAGCTTGTTGCTCTTTTCAGATAGTTCATTCACCTTGACAAGTATGCAGGTTAAAAGAACAATGACAACTAACAGAAGAAGTTCTATCATAGACTGAAATTTTAAAGGTTAAAAAATATCAGTCGCCCAGCAATGTCAAAGAACTAAGCCGACACACGGCGCACCAAGCATTTGTAAGCTGCTCACAGTAGCAATACACAAGGCTAACAGCTTACAAAACCTTGTTGCTTACAGACGCTTCAGGAGAACCCCTTACACAATTAAAACCACCATCAAGACAAATCCGCCATGCAGGTAACATAGGTTTGCTGCAATAGCGGCGGACGGAATGCCTATCACCAGTTTGTTCGTTTATCATCTTTAGTTTATTTTGTTGGGCTGACGTAATTCTATTGCCGCTACATGCAGCAAGCCTTTTAACGTTAGCGGCAACTTTATGAAGAGTCTCATTTTTTTAGTTCTATTTGTTCCCTTCACTGTTTTTGGACAATCATTCAAAGATGTCGAAAAATTATTTGCAAGTAGTCTTTTCTCAATCAAAGACAGCAGTATACACGATCACTATTCACACTTTGCTACACTTAGTTCAAAACGAAACATCAACAGGCTCAAAGCGAGGTATGAAAATTTGAACGCAACCTCGGTTTATATTATCGAAGGATACAATTTCAAGACGGGAAAATACAGTGTGTTTGAACAATATAATTTTTCACCCGCTTTAGATATGTTCGCAGATTGTCGCACATTTTTGAACGGTAAAGAGTTAAAAGGAAATACAAAATGGGCTTTGAGCTTTGACAGTTCTCTTTTGTATATGGACACAATTTGTCTCGGTAAAATTTATCCAAGAGTATATCGATACGGCATGGGATGTGAAGGAACAAGACAGAAAGAAAAACTTGCTGATCAACTAACTAAAAAAGCAAAAGCAGATGGAATTGTAACAGAATCTTATTGTAGGGTCGAGACTTTTATCCTTAGAGATGAAAATAAAATAGTGATTAAATACTTAATTCCTGTTCCTGGACAAAGAAGGGCCGAAATAAATGCAGGAATGTTATCAGACTGGCCTCCAGGTTTAGATTTTTGGCTTTTCGTTTCACCTAAACTTACAGGTGACTAACTCTGCCGCTAACAGCGCATTGGCGCATATGGCGGGTGACGAACAAACAATCAGCAATAATTCGCTTATCATCACCTGTCCGGTCAGACGAAATACTATTGAGCATTTGAATAAAATTTCTACATTAGTTCTTTAATGAGCTTTGGTTGTGGGCAGACAAAACACGGACTTCCGCCACATCGCCAATGCCTCTACGTTAGTGGCAACCCGTTTGACACAGTCTTCAAAATCATAGAGACTCGACCAAAAAAATGAGAAAATTCGGAATATTTAGTTTGACAATTTTTGTTTCAATAGTTCTTGCAGGACTATACGGAATTTTACACGACCAAATAACCTATACAATTGCACCAGAGTATTTTACTAAATTCAAATACGACCAATTTGGTTTAGAACCACATTGGTTTGGCGGACATAGACAGACTGTTGCAGTTATCGGTTTTCTTGCAACTTGGTGGACAGGAATTTTTATTGGTTTAGGTCTTGGCTTGACTGGACTTATTTATCAAGACCACAAGACAATGCGTAGAGCAATACAAAAAGCTATTGTTGTGACATTTTGCTTTGCAGTAGCAATGGGAGGTTTTGGTTTTTTGTATGGCAAGTTCATATTGACAAAAACTGGAGTTGATTGGTGGTTGCCGGAAAATTTAGCTAACAAAAACGCTTTTATAACTGTTGGCTCAATTCACAATTTTAGTTATTTAGGCGGACTACTTGGACTTATTGCAGGCATTTATTATTTAATTCGTTTTAGCAAAAATTTAAAAAGACAAGTTGGATAATTTCTCTATTAATAACAAAGAAGGGCTGCCACTAACAAAAGGTTTGGCAATATTGGGGCTTGACGGAATAAGCATCAACTTTTGTACTACTATTTTCCTTTCGTCACCAGCTCGACAGAACGCTATTCGGCTTTAGTAATTACAATCAACAATAGTAACTATATTTAACTTCAGTTCAGGCGTGACGAAACGCAGTTGCCCCAACATCGCCAAGCCTTGAACGTTAGCAGCCATTCTTCAACCACCCCAATTTTCCAAGGTGACAATCTGATAACTAAGCTTAAGCTGCAAGCAAAACCACTAAACAACTGAATATGACAAATGCTATTTTCAACTTTCGGACACGTAAAGCGTCATTGCCTCTTACAATTCTTGCAGGACTACTATTGACCTTTACTCTTACTTCTGTAGCTCAAAACAGAGACACCAAAAATTCTAAGGACTACGCCAATGTTTTTTGGAACCCTCAATTCACTTTGTTTGACTTATTGACAGATGAACCAATTTATCCTCAAGTGAACGGCAAATATAAAATTTGGTATTCCAGCAATGAAGACCCAAAACCATACTCCAAAGAGTGTACACCCCAAGAATTACAAGGACTGACATTCTACAAGTTTAAGACACTTGAAAATTGTCAAAAATGGTGTGACAGCAAAACAGGTAATAAGACGAGCAATAGCAAATCCCTTTTACCTAAAAATTACACTCTAAGCGTCAGGAATGAAAAAACCAAGTTGACCCAAGCATATATAAGAGAGACATGGAAATATGGTGTTATAGATGATAACAAGAATGTAGTCATAGATTTTAAATACGATGCTATTGACAATTCCCTCTTTGAATATAGTCCTATTATTTACGTAAGAAACTACATAAACAAAGAACATAAATATGGCTTTGTAAACAGATTAGGGGAAGAAGTTGTTCCATTAATCTATGATGATGCTCGTGGCTTTAACGAAGGCTTTTGCAATGTTGCAAAAGGTGACAAGTGGGGGTATATTGATACAACAGGAAAAGAAGTTATTACATTTAAATTTGACATGGCATATGGGTTTCATAGCGGTCTTGCAGGAGTTAAAATCGGAAATAAATGGGGGTACATAAACAAAACAGGAAAATTAGTTATTCCAGCGACTTACGATAAAGTATATGATTTTTCAGATGGATATAGCGGCACATTTGCTTCAGTTAAATTGGGCAATCAAGAATTTGAAATTGATAAAACGGGCAAGAAAAACGTGAAGCAAACAGAAGCAATGCAAAAAACAAAAAAAGAAATAGCAGAATTTGAAGAAAAGACAAAATACAACACCACTAAATTTTGTTTCTCAAATAGTTCCCAAAGCCAAAGTGTAACGCTTTTTGACAAAACGTATCATAGCCAGTTTGAGACAGGCTTAGAAGAGCAACCTGCAACTGTGGTTATTAAAACATCTAATGGTGTTCAAAAAACAATACAAGGAACTTGGATTATCAGAAGTGAAGGCGTATATGGACCTGCAGATTTTTTGACAATAACATTTACAGGTGCAAATTCTCAATTAGGCAAATTGAAATTTTTAGTATTAAGAGATAATAATGGAAACACCCAGACATTACAAGAAATTACACGAAAGTTGAATTACGAAAAATGTAACTGATTTGCAATGACACAACAAGAAATCCTCATAGCAATTCAAAATGGCGACACATCAGTGAATGATGAATTGGCGAATTATTGTATTCTATCATTCCTTCGCTTTTCTCGCAATTATTTTGCGTTAAGGTCAATCACAGCTATTATGCACTTTCCCGTTGTTTGTCAATTAAGCTATCAGCACCTTATTAACGAAATACGAAATCAAGAGAATGAAGTACTACCAAACATTCTTCAAAATACTAATCTTGGTGAAAACAAATTGAGCCGATATTTAGAAAAGGCAGTATGGAAGAATTATTTAATCACGTACATAAAAAATGAAAGAAAGAAAGCATCAACAAGCTGACAAACGGCTGCTAACATCGGTTTGGCGTTATTTGGGGATGACATTGTAACTTCATCTTCAGCAACATTGCATCTTCAGTTCGGGCTGGACGTTTTTCAATTTAGCTTTTAGTTCTTAACTTCAACATCAGTTTTTTAATTGGGCTTTAGTTCCGGGCGGACGACTTTCAAATCCCCCAACAACGCCAAGCCCTGTCCGTTACCAGCCATTCTAAATGACACTTTCCTTCAAGCACATAGGACTTCTGATTGGAATTGTTTCAATCTTTTCGAGCTTCCTATTTGCTGGGAGACAGCATGGAACTTATCAAATTCTTTTACTTGGCGGACTTGCGACAGCTTTCGTCTTTTACTTGACAATTTTATTTGGAAGGGACGACAAATTAAAATCAAAGCTCTTTTGGTCAGCTTTGGTTGTTGCTTGTGCGGCTCTTCAATATTTGACAGAACCTATTTTGGTTGACACATCTTATCGTTATTATATCAGCCAAAATCAAAGTACATTAAATGAACTTAACAACATCTTGCAACGTAAACAAGGTGAGATTTTCATGTTAAACGATAGCGTGACTGCCAAATCTGACAACTTAACCTTTGACGAAAAGGAAAAACTCAAAAGAGGTAGGAAAGACTTAGGCGTTTAGATGATTTCTAAATCCGATCAAGGAATTTATTATGGATTGTGGGGGTTTCTTGATGTTAGATTAGGGATAACACATTTGCAGACATTGGAGCATACTGGCGACAAATACAGACACTTGACTGGAAGCTGGTTTCGTTGACAAAAACGGCTGGTAACAGCGGTTTGCTGCAATACAGGCCGACGAATAAAAATCAACAACAAATCGCTATTTAGCTTTAGAATAAGGGCAAAGCTGTAGGAACATCAAATGCCTGTACTGACAGCAAGCCGTTTAACGTTGCCAGCAATTATATTAGACCATGCGTAAATTGACCATCCTTTTTTTACTGAACCTTTTAGGCGCACATGTTAAATCACAAAACATCTATTCTGCTTTACAGTTAAATGCAGAACGAGAGTACAAAACCAAAAGACCCAAAAAAATTGTCGAGACTAATACTTTCTTTAATTCAAGTGGCAAACAGGTTGATAAAAACATCAAAACTTTTGATGCGGCAGGTATGCTTCTAACAGAAGAACGGTACGACGACAATGGCACATTGAAAGCAAGGCTAACATATACAAACGACACAGTTCAAAGAATTAAATTGACAAGAGTTTTTGAGAGGTGGACACAGTTTGGATATTCAAAAGAAACTGCATTTTATTCCTACGACACAAACTTCATTTTGACTGGTACAACTGACAAGGACGCAAATGGAAATATTATACGCCAATCAAATCTTGTATGTAATGAAAACGGACATCCAATTGAATTGTCACTATTTGACGGAAATGGGAATTCTTTTGGCAAAGAGACTGCCACATATTTATATGATAAAAATAAAGTTGTGACATCTGTAGTATCGAATGACGGCAGAGTTTTATCGAGTGACACCGTAAAAATTAGTTTCACACAAGCAAGCAAATTCCCAGCAGACAATGAAGTATATAGTGAAAATGGTGACTTGACCCACTGGATAAGGCGTAGTTTAAATGGAACTGAAACAATTTTTGAAGAAGAATACACTTATGACAGTTTTGGTAACTGCACAGAAAATAAAATTTTCAAGGTGACAGTAAAAGGAAATGGTAAACGCAAACGAGAGAATGACAGAATTTTTAGAAAGGAGTATTCTTACTGACGAACAATAACTGCTGGCAACATCAGTTTGCTGCTATGCTGGCTGACACTACGCAGTATCAACTTTTGTTCGCTTATCAGCAGTAGTTTCAGCCGACACTACGCTATTGAGCAACAAAAAATATTTTGTACTTTGGTTTTCAATCGGCTTCAGTTGCCAAGCTGACAATTATAAAATACCAGCACAGCAGCAAGCCGATGAACGTTGTATGCCATAAGAATGAGCCGCCTACTACTTACATTTTTCTTAGCAATGACACTTCATAATAGCTCAGCACAGACACTGGACAAATATGCAGACCAACTTTATTTTGGAATGCTTTCGCTTAATCCAGACAGTTCTATTACCGACTTCTTGACAAGATATGTTCCCGTTGTTTTCAAAAAATATGACAGTACTGGCGGTTGGACAGCTTATCCACCTGGCATCATTGAGGAGCCGAAGTACTATAAAGTGACACATTCTTATGTTTTTAGTTCACATCCGCATTTCAAAGGGCATTTTACATCCGGACAACTTGCTATTACCGAAAAAATATACGCTGACGAAACATGGAATGGAAACCTCACAGACGTTAAGGTTTGGTTTGAATTCGATAACGAAGAAGATGCAAAAACATCTTTCAAGCAACTGGTGGACACTTTTTCAGGCTTTAATGTGCTTAAAAGAATCACATCACAGAAGGGAATGGACAAAGCCGAATTTACTGACAAAAGTTGCGACAAGTATTACAGCCACATCGAAATCATTTTAGCCGCTGACTATGCTCTCGGAAAACGTTATGTAATGCCGACTGATAGTGAAGTAAAAATTATTAGTGAAGCGGGTTATAGAATTCTTGTTAATGTTGACAACGACCTGTACTGACATTTACGGCATACAACATCCGGTTTGCGGCTATGCCGGGGTGACGAACAAAACTTCAGCTATATACAGACATAAGCAACAGTTCCAACGCGACGAATAACATTCAGCTATGGTTCTTATCTTCAACAATAATACGAAACCGGGTTGCGGCTCGGGGCTGGACGAGCAATGAATGCCGCCACAGCAGCAAGTCTTATCCGTTGAAGTCGTTTTAGATAGTCTTACCGTTTATCCACCCATCAAAGTTTAAAAGTATCGCCACATTCTTTTACTCTTCCCTGCTGCCCGGCACAGCCGCGGGATTGTTGAAGCGGTAGCCCGAGAAGTAAATGGTTTCAATGGATACAGAGGGTTCGGTTTTTAAGATCTTGCGCAGCCGGGCAATGAACACATCCATGCTGCGGCCCAGAAAATAATCGTTCTTGCCCCATACATGCACCAATATGTCTTCCCGCTTTAAGATCTTGTTGGCATTATCGCAAAAAAACCGGAGCAACTGCGCCTCTTTGGTGGTCAGCAAAATCTCCAGTTCGCCATTGAGCAACCGGTTTTCCTCCGGAATAAACACCAGGCGGCCCAGGGTATAGTGTTTAGCAGCAGACGAAAGCAACATGCTGTTGCGCCGCAAAAAAACATTCATGCGGCTGAGCAGTTCATCCATATCAAAGGGCTTGGTAATGTAATCGTCGGCGCCGGTTTCAAAACCCCGCAGTTTGTCTTCTTTCATGGATTTGGCTGTTAAAAAAATAATCGGCACCACATCGCTTCTGGTTCTTATTTTCTTTGCCAGGTTGTACCCATCGCGGCTGGGCATGTTCACGTCGAGCAAACAAATATCGGCGCCCTTTCTTTGAAACTCCTCCCAGGCTGTTTCTCCATCGGGGCAATAGGTCACATCAAAGCCTTCGTCTTCCAGGTTGTCCTTGATAATAAAGCCGAGTTGCTGGTCGTCTTCCGCCACTAATACCCGGGTTTTCTTTTCCATGACATCAATTACTTTAGAGGTAAGGTGATCTGAAAATCGCTGCCAATGCCGGGCACACTTTCCAGCTTGATGGAGCCGGAATGCGCCTGCACGATGCGCTTCACAAATGCAAGCCCCAGGCCAACGCCCCTGGCCGGCATCTGCTCGTGGTTGGGCACCCGGTAAAATTTCTTAAAGATTTTGTCCTGGTACTTTTTTTCAATCCCCATGCCATTGTCTTTCACCGAAAGCGCAATACCGCTGCCCGTGTTGGCTGTACTGATAATGATCTGCGGCACGGCCGAATACTTCAGGGCATTTTCAACCAGGTTGGTAATCAAAATAAGCAGGTAGCCCTTATCGGCCTGCAGCACCGGCTGCTCTGCTTCCAGGCGGCAGTCGATGCGGGCATTTTTGCTTTGAACCAGGGGTTCCAGGTTGTTCAGCGCCTCGGCCACCAGGGCGTGCAGGTCGGTCTTTTCTTTTTTTAGGCGAAGCGTATGCGATTCGGCATAGGTATACTGCAACAATCGCTCTATTTGTTCCTGTAAATACTTGACCTGGTACTTTACGATGGAAACATAGCGAGCCATTTTTTCCGGCTTTTGGGCAGTGGCGGGACTGGCCAGCACATCGGCGGCCAGGTTAATGACCGACACCGGCGTGCGGAACTCATGGGTAAAATTGTTGACAAAATCTTTCTGCGATTCGTTTAAAAATTTTTCCCGGTAGAAATAATACAAACTGCCGCCAAACAAAACCAGCAGCACCACCAAAAACACACTGCCTACAATCCACATGTCCATCAGGGAAAGAATGTATTTGGTGCGGTGGGGAAAATAAAGGGTCAGGTGATCAAAGGGCTGTTCCGATGCCGGCAACACCATTACTTCTTTTTTGGAAGAAGAGGCAGGTCCCGGCAGGTAGGCCGTAAACTCGTATTGCCGCTTGCCTGCAATATACAGGCCCAGGACGCAATCGGTGAATACTTCTTCGTCTTCCAGTTCACTTTGCATGTAAAAAGCCACGCTGTCTTTATTGAGGTCGGTTCTCCCCAGGCGAATGAAAAAGGTTTGGCTGTTGGGATTACTAATGATCTGGTTTAAAAAACTCTGCTCCAGGG
This sequence comes from Bacteroidota bacterium, assembly GCA_023392575.1. GTDB lineage: Bacteria > Bacteroidota > Bacteroidia > Chitinophagales > Chitinophagaceae > Flavisolibacter. The sequence goes on from JAEVYV010000376.1 coordinate 12,692, forward strand.
GCAGATTCATGTCATCATAAAAATCACGAACCGCATTGACGATGCTGTGATCAAACTGCTTTTGTTCTAAATGGTAAACTTTTCGGAGCCAAATGAGCTGCGCAATGATAATGGCTGCAATGATGATGGAACTAATAAAAATACCAAGCCGTATGGTTTTTGACCGGAACTCCATTACTTGCTCCTTAAAGATAACACATGTAAAGGTGAAGCGCTTTAAGCGTTTTTTAGTCCCTTAACCACTTGTTAACAGGCTAGCAACACCTTTTGCCCCCTCCCGGTTAATGACATGTTAACCGGTAAAAACATGTAAATAGACTTCGTCACTTTGTACCAACAAAAAATTTAAAACCATGAAAAAAGTACTTTTAAGCAGTCTTTTAGCTTTTGCCCTTTCAGGTATGGCTTTTGCACAAAATACACAACCAAGCAAATCACAGCCCCCGGCAAAAACAACTCAGCAACAACAACAGCAACAACAACCCAATCAGGGAGCCGTTGCTAACAAATCAACCACCAAGAAGTCAACCGCAATGACAAAGCCAAGGCATAAAAGAGCTCATAAGAAAATGAAACACACATCCCCTAAAACTAAATAAGCGGTTTGTGCTGTGCAACAATCCCTTAACCCTGCCCTGAAAGCAGGGTTTTTTAGGTTGATACAGTGATACGGCAGGCCAGGAAGCGAACGAGAGTTACCGTGCAGAGAGCCGGCCTACCCTTCCTGTAAACCAAAAGAACCGTATGGTCAAAGCAATTCAAAAGATCAAACAAGTGGCTTTTCAGCGGTATGGGCAGGAGGTACTTGCCTGCCTGTTGTTGTTGGTGGGTATTTATTTTCTGCGCCAGCAAAGACACCAAATGAGCGCCACCCTGTTTTACCTGAACCAGGCCTATGTTCCCTGGTTGCTGGTGGCCCTGCTGATTACCGGCATGTATATATTGCTGCAGTCGGGCATTTACCTAAAAAGCTTCTCGGCCCTGGGTGTGCCGCTGGGACTTGCCAAAAGCATAGAGCTTTTTTTAAAAAGAAACCTCATCAGCCTTTTTCTGCCCGGCGGTGGCCTAACCGCCCTGGCCTATACTCCGCTCAACATTAAAAATGCCGTGGCGGAAAAGATAAAGATCCATCAGGCCTCGGCCCTTTTTGCCTTTGCCGGCCTGCTGTCTACCTTTCTGGTGGGCTTGCCGGTGCTTTTTTTTAACGTACCCACCAGCTTTAGAATAGCCCTTGCCATTATGGCTGCGGGCATTGCCGCTATCCTATTTTTATCCCACAGCTTTCAAAAAAAAGGCAGGTGGTACCAGTTTTTAGCGCAGCGTTTTCCCCAGGTTCCGCTCAACAAGTTTACCAGTGCTTCTGTAAACAAAAAAGATTTTTCCTTAGCGGTGGCCAGCTCGGTGGGGGTTGAGGTTTCCGGTCTTATCCATCTTTACCTCTGCATGCTGGCTGTGGGGGCCCAGCCTTCACTGCAGGCAGCGGCTGTGGCCTACATTGTGTCGGTAGTGCTGATGGTGGTCTCGCCGTTTTTAAAAGGCTTGGGCGCCATCGAGCTTTCTACCGTATTTATCCTTGTCCGGATGGGCTATCCGCCTCCCCAAGCCCTGGCCATCACCATCCTGTACCGCTTTTTCGAATTTTGGCTACCCCTGCTCTGCAGCGTGGTGGCTTTTCTGCTAAAAGGCAAACAACTGTTCCTGCGCATCTTCCCTGCTGTTTTAATCTTTGTGCTGGGCATCATCAACATTTTGTCCGTGGTTACGCCGCCGATTATGGAACGCCTGCGCTTTGTTCGCTTTTTTGTGCCGGTGGCAACCATTCATGCCACCAATCTTTTTGTTCTTTTTATTGGATTGACCCTGTTGGTTACGGCCGCCTTCCTGATCAAAGGCCGGCGCACAGCCTGGTGGATTGCCGTTACCATTTCGCTGCTTTCGGTTCCGGGTCATTTAATCAAGGCCCTTGATTACGAAGAAGCCCTGGTGGCGGCCCTTGTTTTCGTCTGGCTGCTGATCACCAAAAACCAATACCGCTCCAAAAGCAACCCCCAGGGGGTACAAACGGCCGTTGTCGTGGCCCTCATGTGTTTTATTGCGGTATTGGTGTATGGATTCATTGGCTTTTACTTCCTGGAGAAAAGGCATTTTGGCCAGGACTTTAGCTGGCAACAATCCATCGTTAATGCCGTTCGCGGCTTTTTCCTGCTTAGTTCCGACAACCTGCACCCCCTGACCCGCTTTGGCGGGGAGTTTCTGCAATCCTTTCATTTTTTAGGCGTGCTGGCCTGGTTGTTTTTATTGTACTCCCTCACCCGGCCTTATCTGCAAAGCATACCCAGTCTGCCTTCCAGGGAAAGAGCCCAAAGTTTGATCTACCGGTATGGTCGTTCTTCGCTGGATTATTTTAAGCTGAGCGAAGACAAACTCCTGTTTTTTTCTACCCAAAAAGAAGGCTTTATTGCCTACCGCATAGCCGGCAGTTTTGCCATTGCGCTGGAGGAACCGGTTTGCCACCGCCACGACAAGGTGGCCGTACTCAGGGAATTTGAGACCTTTTGCCGGCAAAAGGGATTAAAAACTGCTTTTTACCGGGTGGACGAAGACAGCCTTTCGTACTTTACCCAATTAAAAAAGAAAAAACTGCCTATAGGCCAGGAAGCCATACTGGAAATAGCCAGTTTTGACCTGGCAGGCCGCAGCAAAAAATCGTTGCGTAATGCCCTCAACAGCCTGCAAAAAAAAGGATTCACCGCCCGGCTTTGCCCCCCGCCCCAGTCCGAAGATTTTTTAACGGAATTGGAAGCCGTTTCAAAGGAATGGCTTTTCACCTCGCACACAAAAGAGTTTGTTTTTGCCCAGGAAAGCTTTGAGCCTACCCTGCTGGCCCACCAGGACGTAATTGCCTGTTTTGACGAGAACAAAAAGGTGGTGGCCTTTTTAAACATCATTCCCGACTTTGCGCCGGGCGAATGCACTTACGACATGGTACGCAAAACAAGGGCTGCGCCGCCCGGTTGCATCGATGCGCTTTTGATTGAACTGATCCACTATGCCCGGCAACAAAACCTGCGCTACCTTAATTTGGGCCTGGTGCCTCTTTCGGGCATTACCCAACCCGAGAATGCGGCCGAACAGATGATGCGGTTTGCTTACAACAAAATAAAATGGTTTAAACGCTATAAGGGCCTGCGGGAGTTTAAGGAGAAATACGCCACACAGTGGCTGAACAAATTTCTTGTGTATGAAGACGATTTTGATCTTTTGCAGCTGCCGTCGGCTTTGAACAAAGTAATGAAACCTGCCCCGTCTAAATTAATACCGTCATGAAGGCCTTAGTCTTGTTTTTAGCATTTTCTTTTGGCACCCAGCGCTCTACTCTGCCCGTGCTGCCGTACAAAGGACGCGATGCAAACAAACCCCTGCTGCTCTACATTAGCGGCGATGGCGGATTGCACAATTATTTTTCCGCCACCCTGCTGGAGCAGTGTAACCAGCAGGGTTATTCCATCGTAGGTTTTAATGCTAAAATGTATTTCCGCTCCAAAAAAAATCCTGAGCAAACCGCTGCCGATGCCGGCGCTGTGGCCGCCCAGTATCTGAAGGCCTGGAACTGCAACAACCTGGTGCTGATTGGCTATTCTTTTGGCGCCGATGTGGTTCCCTTTATTCAAAGGCGTTGGCCGCCCCAACTTTCCCGCCAGGTACGACACATTATCCTTATGTCGCCTTCCCGCAGCACCGACTTTCAAACCCATGTACTGGAGTGGACCGGCCTGGTAAAAACCCATGGGCTCAGCGTTCCCGCCGAGATCAACAAACTAACCCTCCCCACTACCCTGATCTTTGGCACCGACGAAAAAACCTTTCCCCTGCAAAGCCTGACAGCAAAGAACCTAAAGGTGGTGAAACTGCCGGGAGGCCATCATTACCGCTGGGACATCAATGCCGTGGTGGAGCAGATAAAGCGTTCGGCTCAATAGCCCGAAGCTTGTTTGTGTGACAATCAAAGGGCATTGATGATCCGCATCATAGCCTGGAAGGCCGTGGCGGGACTGGCGGTCTGGTTGACAGTGCCGGTGATATAGACCTGCTTCTCGGGCACAAAAAACGCGACCGAGCCGACTGAACCGCAATGCCCCAGGATCTCGGGAACCGGCTTAAACGGCGAGAGGATGCGGGGGATATAGAACTTTTGAACGCCGATGCCGTATTGAAACGGAAAGAAAATATTGTTCCATTGCTTTAGTGCCGGCAACTGTTGCACAGGGAAAAAATGGCCTTCAAAAAAAGCCCGGATGAAGGTCATTTGGTCAAAAACATTGCTCACCACGTCCTGACAAGAAACCGTCCAGTATTGCGTCAGCCATATGGGGTTCAATTTAAAATACATGGGCGTACAGCCCTGCACCTGCTCCGACGGCAACACAAATGTGTGGTTCATGTTCAACCCGGTAAACATATCCTGCAACAGCTCACCTGTTTTCCTCTGGGTTGCCTGGGCCAGCACTGCGCCCAACAGGCGGAAATTAACTTCCGAGTAATTGGCCTTACCCTTTGCGCCGGGTGCAAACTTCAGTTCCTGTTGCTTGAGCACCGAAACCATTTTATCCAAAGGCCAGGCCTGGTCTTCACCATTCAAAATGCGTTGCATGTTCTTTTGCCCGTCCGGCCCTTTATCGATCAAATAGCACCGGAACCCGGTGGTGTGGCTCAGCAAATGCCGGATGGTTATTTCCTCTGAATAATCTGTGCCTTTGTAGTTGCATGCTCCCCGAAGCATTCCCTGGGGAAAGAAGGCCGCCACCTTGTCGGAAAGCCGGAGTTTTTGCTGCTCGCAAAGCTGCAGGGCCAGGGCAGAGAGCATGATTTTATTGATGCTGGCAATGAAGTACTGGCTGTTTGTGTTCAGGTTGCCGTGAGCGGACGCGAGGTTTAGGGAACGATCAACCGATTGCAGGTGAAACACGGCTCCCTGAACATGGGGTTTTGCTGCTGCTTTTTGAACGATGCGGTCTAATAAAGCCTGGTTCAATTTTGTCATAACATGGGTTGCTTGAACGGTTTGGGCTGTTGCGGCCACCGGCAAAAGCCCAAAAAACTGCGAATGTATAAAACATTAGGCGCTTAACCTGCGGGTCCCAGCCGTTAACGAAATGCTGGCCAAACAACAGCACGAACGAACCACCCGACTGTGCAAAACGAATGAAGTTTCTTTCAGGAATTGAGACTTGCCTACCGGCTAACAGACACAAGCAGTCGATAACCTGTCCTGATAAAAAACCAAAAAATCTTCTGCTAATGCATCAGCAATCCAAGACACCCTGCGCAGAGGGCTTCCCCGAAAAAAAGCACAAATCATCTGGCTGAGTGCTGTTAAACAACATTGCAAGACATCATTGAAAGAACTATCTTCATCACCTGCCCCGGGCTGACGGAACACAGAATGCTGCTGCTTCCAAAACACCTGATACGTACGCAATGTTTAGATACATATTTATACTAATTAGCCTGACAATCGTATTGTTCTCCTGTGCGGTAACAGAAAATCTTTCCAACCGTTCGCTGCTAAAGTGCACCAAAGCAAATTCAGTCGAGCGGTCTTACAAAAAAATAGCAATTGCGGGAATGGGAATTTCCATTAACCGGATATTCTTTGAAAACTTATACAAGGAATTGAGCGCAGATTTTGCTAAGGTGGGTATTGTCACCGAAGAAGCGTATTTGGGGAAAGATTCATTAGAAATTGTGACAAATGCCCAAATTCTGTTCAAAAAAAGTGAGTCTGAAGCTTTTCTCTTAGTCATTCCCACATCAACTGCCAAGGTAACAGATTTCACGAGTGAAATAGTTATCGTTAACGCAAGCAGCATGAAATTAAACCACAATATCCTGTTTCACTTATACGACAAAAAAGATGCGTCAAATTCCATCTGGGAGTCAACGCTTGGCATGGCCATAAACTTCACGAAACAGGGAGTATATCAACACATCTCAAAAAGCATTATAAAAAATCTAAAAAGCAATAGTGTAATTAATCCGTAATGCAATATAATGCTGGCAAATAGCATCTTGTCACAGCCCCCACTTTAGGCGGCAGCAGTTTGTGCAGATGGTTTTGTTTCTGCTTCGGATTAAACCACTCGCTGCAAATCATCAAAACTTCTATTGGCCGGGCGGACACAACTTCCCTACTCCAGCAACTTTAAACCGTCAGCGTCAGAAATATCAAACAACCACACCGTCCGACAAGCCATAGAAAAACAAATTATCAGGCAGCCAGACGTTCAGTTTATTTCTTCGTTTCATAAGCTTACAGCATGAATCCTATTGCTACAACCAACGTCACCACTTACAGCAGCCTGCCATTCATTTAAAAAGGTTCAATTCTTTTGCGAATTGTATGATATCGTTTGCCAGTAACGCGGGCTGTTCCATAGCAGCAAAATGACCGCCTGCGGGTACATCTGTCCAGTGTTGAATGTTGTACCCTCTCTCAATGAACTTCCGTGGCGGGAAGGGCTCTTCCTTGTGAAACCTGGCAACCCCCACCGGGATCTTTATAATATCATTTTTTGAAAAATGCAAAGGCGCACGGCTGTCTTCGTTATAAAGCCGGATAGAAGAATGGATGGTTTGGGTAAACCAGTACAAGCTGACGTTTGAAAGCAGTTCGTCTTTTGTAAAAACACTTTCAATGTTTCCGTTGCAATCGCTCCAGCTATAAAACTTTTCAACCATCCAGGCACACAATCCAACAGGAGAATCGTTTAAGCCATATGCCAGTGTAAGCGGCTTTGTTCGATGTTGATGGGAATATGCGCCTTCCCGCACAAACCAATCCTCAGCACTTTTTTGAAATTGAAGTTCTTCGTCCGTGAGTTTTTCCTGCGGGGGTAAATAAGGAAAATAGGAACCTTCAATATAGTTAAGATGCAAACCGAGCATGTTTTCAGGATGTCTTGCAGCAAGGGCCGTGCTGATACCTGCGCCGAAATCGCCACCTTGTGCTAAAACTTTTTCATACCCCAATTCCTTAATCAACTTACTCCATAAATCTCCTATGAACCAAAGATTACAACCCGGAGTATTCATTTTTTGAGAGAAGCCAAAACCGGGAATGGAAGGAATGATCAAATCGAATGAGCATTCCGGATCGGCGGTAAGGGGAACGATAAGTTTCATCATTTCCAGGAAAGAACCCGGCCAGCCATGTGTAAGGATAAGCGGCACTGATATTTTCCCTTTACCTTTGATGTGCAAAAAATGGATTTTGACGCCATCTATCTCCGCTATATAATTAGGGTACTGGTTAATTTCATCTTCTGTTTTTTTCCAGTCAAACCCGTTCAGCCAATAATCAGCAAGCGCTTTTATGTAAGAAAGATCAGCGCCAAATCGCCAGCCGGAATCATTGATCTCATCCGACCATCTTGTTTGACGTATTCTAAACTTTAAATCGTCAACAATTGGTTTTGATATGCTACATGTAAACTCAGTTACCATTTGTTATCCGGCTTATCGCTTTAGAGGTCGTTACAGCCTACTTGCCGGTTTGAACCGGGAGTGTTGCCATCGCATTGTGCAGATCATCTATCGGTTTTACGTTCAGATAGAACACTCCGTATTCCGCCAGCCCTGAGCTGAAACCGCCTGGAAAACTAATGTACAAAATATATCCTGTTACACACCTGCATTCCCTCTGTCGGAAGTCATAGCTGATCAAAGCTACTGTTGATGCTGTGTTGGATCACCGCTGATGCAAACCGCTCCTATGTTAGGTGTACATGCCTTGGCGTTCAATGCTTATTTTGAGGTCAATGAGCCGCCTGCGAACGTTCGACTGCAGACTGCTTTTTATAAACTTAGTTGCTAAGCTAAACGGGAAACGAAGTTTGAATGAATACAAGAAAATAACTTCTGTTTGCTGGGCTTGGGAACTTGAAAAACACCGTCCGATAAATCAAATAGGTATCCTACTACAAAACCCTTTTCTGGATTGAATTCAAACGAGTATTCCCGAAGCGGTTTCCAAGTAGAAATCTTTTGTATAAACCTTTTGCCACTGTCGAAATGTGCTATTCGTTGTCCGCCTTCGCCTACAGAGATGATGTCAGCCCTCAAGGGTTTTGGAATACCTAAGATTTTAAAAAGTATTGGGTCTGAATACTGTTCGATTTTTACGTTGGTGATGTTCTCCCGAATTGTTTCACGTTGGGCATTAATGTCAATTATCGTGGTAATTGATTTTAGGATATGTTTTTGTTGCAACTTCACTTTGCGTAATTGAGTAGCATGACCGCCAACTCAAAAATATACGAAAGCCTCCGCCATTCAAAACACCAAAAAAATTATTCCAAGCCCTTTTTTGCCGTTGTTGATGTGAGGCAATGCTTTGAGTGGTAGCCCACCAACAACTGGCATGAGTTGTGCTTCCTTTTTCGATTAGATTGTAGTTTGGTCGTTGGTGCAGCGTTCACCCAAAAGCCATGAGGAATGCCAACAACGGCGTAGGGGCTCTTTGAAGCAATGGTATAATACCTCGTAACAGAACGCTTATGTTGTTGTGCCGCAACAGGACAAGAAAACGCGAAAACAACAGCTGGTTATGACGATTGTTCTTTGTCCTTTATTTTTTGAACAACTCTTTTCACCCTTTTTGGCAGGTGTTCTTCTTCGCCCAACAAAATACCCCAAGGCTGCAGAGGAGGAACACGATCAAAGATTACTTTAGCAATGGCCAGGTAAGGAATCGCCAAAAACATACCTAGTATGCCCCAAACCATCTCGCCAATCACTACACCAAGGATTACAATCAAGGGATTTAGCCTTACCTGTGCACCAACAATTTTGGGCATTAGAATGTTGCTATCAAGCAGGTGGATGCCTACGATAGTCACCGCAACATAAAGTGCATGACGTGGGTCCATAGTGGCAAACGTAATCAGAACGCTTAGTACAAGGGCGGTAAAGATGCCTACATAGGGAATGAGGTTAAAGAGGCCCAGCATCAAACCCAGTAAGAAAATGTACTTTACACCAAGCAGGGCAAACGCCAGGCAGGCCAAAATGGTAATGGTTATCATTTCTAAAAACAAACCAGTGATATACTTGCGCACAATGTACTTGACTTGTTCTGTAATATCGTAAATGAGGCTACTGTAATGTTCGGTAAACGCAGCCACAATAAAACGCATTAACAGCCTGCGGTAAAGCAAAAGAAAAAACGTGTAGAGCAATATAAAAATCAGGAGCAAAAAAATGCCCGACAACGAAAAGACCGTGCGTTCCACCAGAACCCCGCTGGAACTAAAGGCTTTTTGGGTAATGTCATTGATGTAAGCTGTTTGCCGCTCCACGTTGATATGGAAATGTTGTTGCAGCCACCCTTGCAGACTGTGGTACAAACTGGATAGTTGCATTTTCAGTAAAGGCCACTCGGTACGCAGGCTTGCCAGTTGTTTACCCAGCAGATAAATAATTAAGGTGGCGCCGGTAAAGAAAAGAAAAACGGAAAGAATAGTCGCAACGCCTCTTGGAAAGTGCAGCCTGTTCTCGAAAAAATTGGCCAGCGGCAAAAGCACGATGGCAAACAAAAACGAAAACAACAAGGGTACCAGTAGTTTTTCAGCCAGAACAGCAAGATAACCGGCCGCAATGAGAATGAGCAAAACAAAGCCAAGTCTCACATAGAAAGGCAATGTGATCTTTTTCATATTTCAGGAAGCTGTGCATTGTCTACATGGCGATCCTGTAAGCATAAATGTATCACAAAAGGCCAATATCGGCAGCTTTCCAATCTGTGCTATTCGCAAAAGCTAAAGCAACTCCAAAGCTGCCAAATAATTTTTTTTTACACACTCAGCAATCGCTTCTGCATTTTGGCCTTCATTCACTGGACATATACGCTAATGCCCTGTTAGGGTTAGTTATTGAATCACTTATTTTGAGCTTCGATAAGAAAAGAAGGAACAGTTGAAATACCAACGTCTTTCCCTGCAATATAGTCTTTGTCATTAAATTGCCTCTAACTCAAAAACACCCGAAAGCTCCCGCCATTCAAGCCCCCTCCCACTGGCCGGTTCTTATTACCGGTAATCTTCACAACAACGATGGCAAAAAAGCTTTTTATCCTGCCAAAACCCTTGGAATGTGCATTTAGCGTGAATATTTTTAATTACCGCACCTGTTTTTTACCATCCGATTTTGTATATTCGTAAGGTCCGCTTGCTATAATTTGTTAATCAGGCAAACGCCTACAAACAAAACAACATGGCAAGCAATTCAGGACTTTACTCCCCTTCTTTTGAACACGATTCCTGCGGCATTGGTTTCGTAGCCAATATTAAGAGCCACAAATCGCACCAGATCATTTCCGATGCGCTAACCATCCTGGAAAACATGGAACACCGTGGTGCTTGCGGATGCGAACAAAACACCGGCGATGGTGCCGGTATTATGATACAGGTGCCGCATGAGTTCTTCTTTGATGAATGCAGCAAACTGGGTGTACACCTGCCCTCTTTTGGCAAATATGGCGTAGGCGTTCTTTTCTTCCCCAAAGACATTCGGCTAAAAGAAGAGTGCCGCGATATCTTTAACCGTTGTGCGGATAAATTGGGGCTGGAAGTACTGGCCTACAGAAAAGTACCTGTTGATCCCGACGACATTGGCTACACGGCTTTAAGTGTAGAGCCCGAAATGGAACAGGTGATCGTAGCCTGCCCCGACCACATTACCAATCCCGAAGATTTTGAGCGCAAACTGTTCCTCTTGCGCAATTACGCCTCACACACTATTACTAATACGGTAAAAAAAGATGCCGTTGGTTTCTACATTGCCTCTCTCTCCTATAAAACAATTGTATATAAAGGCCAGCTCACCAGCATGCAGGTGCGGCACTATTTTCCGGACCTAAGGAATAAACGAGTGGTGTCCGCATTTGGCTTGGTGCATTCCCGTTTTGCTACCAATACCTTTCCCTCGTGGAAGCTGGCGCAGCCCTTTCGCTTTATTGCTCATAATGGTGAGATCAATACCCTGCAGGGAAATTTAAACTGGCTGAAAACAAGCGAACGAAACTTCACCTCCCCGTATTTTACCAGGGAAGAGATGGACATGCTCCTGCCCATCATCACAGAAGGCCAATCCGATTCGGCCTGCCTCGATAACATGATCGAATTGCTGACACTTTGCGGCCGTTCGCTGCCGCATGTCATGATGATGCTGATCCCTGAAGCCTGGGATGATAACGAGCTAATGGACCCGGTAAAAAAAGCCTTCTATGAATTTCATGCTTCGTTTATGGAACCCTGGGATGGTCCGGCTTCTATATCTTTTACCAATGGAAAGATCATCGGCGCTACGCTGGACCGGAATGGCCTTCGCCCCTCCCGCTATTGTGTCACCACCGACGACCGTGTTATCATGGCCTCCGAAACTGGTGCGCTGCCTGTTGATCCGGCTATTATAAAAGAAAAAGGAAGATTGCAGCCCGGAAAAATGTTTGTGGTGGATCTGGAGCAGGGAAGAATTATCAGCGATGAAGAATTAAAGCAAGACATCTGCTCGCAAAAACCGTATGCCGACTGGCTGAATAAGTATAAAATTCGCCTGGAAGAATTGCCTGAACCCCGTGTGCAGTTTACCGAGCTTCATCATGAACAGGTATTTAAATACCAGAAAGCCTTTGGCTATTCCACCGAAGATTTGGATACCATTATCACACCCATGGCACTGGAAGGCAAGGAACCGATTGGCTCCATGGGCTCCGATGTGCCTTTGGCCATACTGAGCGATCAGCCGCAACATTTAAGCAGTTATTTTAAACAATTATTTGCGCAGGTTACCAACCCGCCCATTGATCCCATCCGCGAACGGATGGTGATGTCCCTGGCAACCTTTGTGGGCAACAACGGAAATTTATTAACGGAAGATCCGCTATCCTGTCATAGTGTGGCCTTAAAGCAACCGGTTTTAACGAACCATGAAATGGAAAAGCTACGGAGTATTGACACCGGTATCTTCCAGGCAAAAACCCTGCAATCCTATTTCAGGGCCGATGGAAAAAATGGTTCTTTAAAAAGAGGACTGGATCGTTTGTGCCGCTATGCCGTAGATGCCGTGGAAGATGGCTTTGAACTATTGATCTTGTCCGACCGGGCCATCGATTCCGATCATGCTCCTATTCCTTCCCTGCTAGCCACAGCGGCGGTGCATCATCATTTGATCCGTAAAGGACTTCGCGGACAGGTAGGCCTCGTAATAGAAGCCGGCGATGTATGGGAAGTGCATCACTATGCCTGCCTCATTGGATTTGGCGCCACCGCCATCAACCCTTATCTCGCCCTGTCTACTATTAATGACCTGAAGGAAACCAACAAGCTACATACGGATCTTGACAATAAACAACTGATCAAAAATTATATCAAGGCTGTAAACGATGGATTGCTGAAAGTGTTTTCCAAAATGGGTATCTCCACCCTGCAATCCTACCAGGGTGCACAAATATTCGAGATCATAGGTTTGAACAAAGCGGTAGTGGATCAATATTTCACCGGGGCCACTTCACGCATAGAAGGCATGGGCATTGATGAAATTGCTAAAGAAGTTTTGGCCAAACATCATTTCTCCTTCACCAAAAAAACACAGCCCATTGAACGGCTGCCCATTGGCGGCGTTTATGAATGGAAACGCAAAGGCGAGTTTCATTTGTTCAATCCGCAAACCATCCATCTGTTGCAGTATGCTACCCGGATGAACGACTACACCACTTTTAAAAAATATTCAAAAGTGGTTAATGACCAGGGTGAAAAAGCCTGCACGCTGCGTAGCTTGTTTCAATTCAAGCCCAATCGTCCCTCTATTTCTATTGATGAAGTAGAACCAGCCGAAAACATTTACAAACGCTTTGCTACCGGCGCCATGAGCTTTGGTTCCATTTCCCACGAAGCACATTCTACGCTGGCTATTGCTATGAACCGGCTGGGGGCCAAAAGCAACACGGGGGAAGGCGGGGAAGACGAGATCCGTTACCAACCTTTGGTGAATGGCGACTCCATGAAATCCGCTATTAAGCAAGTAGCTTCTGCACGTTTTGGTGTCACCAGTTATTATCTCACCATGGCCGATGAACTGCAAATTAAAATGGCGCAGGGCGCAAAGCCCGGCGAAGGCGGACAATTGCCCGGGCATAAAGTGGATGAATGGATCGGTAAGGTGCGGCACTCCACCCCCGGCGTGGGTTTGATCTCTCCTCCGCCGCATCACGATATTTACTCCATTGAAGATCTGGCTCAATTAATATTTGATTTGAAGAATGCAAACCGTGCGGCACGTATCAGTGTGAAGCTGGTTTCCAAGGCCGGTGTAGGAACTATTGCCGCCGGTGTGGCCAAGGCGAAGGCCGATGTGATCTTAATTGCAGGACATGACGGCGGCACAGGCGCCTCTCCCCTCAGTTCCATAAAACATGCAGGATTACCTTGGGAACTGGGCCTGGCAGAAACCCATCAAACGCTGGTAAAAAACGGCCTGCGCAGCCGTGTTACCGTGCAATCCGATGGGCAGTTAAGAACAGGACGTGATATTGCCATTGCCACCTTATTAGGCGCCGAAGAATGGGGCATTGCCACAGCCGCCTTAATTGTAGAAGGTTGCATCATGATGCGCAAATGTCATTTGAATACCTGCCCGGTTGGTATTGCCACCCAGGATGGTGAACTAAGAAAACGCTTTACCGGAGAGGCGGATCATGTGGTGAACTTTTTTAAATTCATTACGCAGGAATTAAGAGAGATCATGGCCGAATTAGGTTTCAGAACCATTAATGAAATGGTAGGACAAGTGGACAACCTCGAAGCCCGTAGCGATATTCAGCACTGGAAGTACAGCAAACTGGACCTCTCTCCTGTTTTGTATAAAGAGCCCACATCCCTGTACAACGGCTTATACAAACAGGAAGAACAGGATCATGGTTTGGCCAATGTACTGGACTGGAAGTTGCTGGATGCTGCGAAACCTGCTTTGGAAAACGGAGAACGAATAACCACCTCTTTCAACCTGGTGAATACAGACAGAACGGTGGGAACTATTTTATCAAACGAGATTTCAAAAAAGTACCGATCTGCGGGGCTGCCTGATGATACCATTCATTTCAAATTTACCGGCACGGCCGGACAAAGCTTTGGCGCTTTCAATACAAAAGGTGTAACGCTTGAACTGGAAGGCGATGCCAACGATTATTTTGGTAAGGGTTTATCCGGCGCCAGACTGGTTGTATATCCTCCCAAGCAGTCTCATTTCACGCCTGAAGAAAATATCATTATTGGTAACGTAGCTTTTTATGGCGCCACTTCAGGTAGCGCCTATATAAGAGGCAAGGCCGGTGAACGTTTTTGTGTCCGCAACTCTGGTGTACACACGGTGGTTGAAAGCATTGGTGATCATGGTTGTGAATACATGACAGGCGGCCGTGTGGTCATTCTTGGTGATACGGGAAGAAATTTTGCGGCCGGCATGAGCGGCGGCCTTGCGTACGTGTACAATGTAAAAGGCACGTTTGATACGATGTGCAATAAGGAAATGGTGGACCTGGATGCGGTAGAAGAAGCCGATGTACAGGAGCTAAAAGCCATGATACAAAAGCATTTTGATTATACAGGAAGCACGGTAGCCAAATTTGTGTTGAATGATTTTGAGAACCAGCTGAAGAATTTTATCAAGGTGTTTCCGAAGGATTATAAGAAAGTGTTGCAAAAAAAAGCGGTAAAAGAAATAACAGAAAATAAAACTGCTTGAATGTGTAGCAAGTAAAAGCGGATCGTTTTTCTGAATTGAAATAGTTCTTTAAAATAAAACTGATGATTGTGTTACGGGCAGATGAATTACGATGATCTTCTGTTGCGTCGCACACTGCATCTGCAACAAGGTTTTCAGCTGTCAGCTATCAGATGTTGCAACGAACCTTCAGTTTTCTCTCTGATTGCTGAGAGCTGATGGCTGATAGCTGACAGATCCATAGAATTACCGAACGTACAAGTGAGTGACACAACGGACGATGATGGTAGCACTGCAGCTTATATAACCATAAACAAAAAACTATAAACCATAAACTCCAATGGGTAAAACAACAGGTTTTTTAGAATTCAGCAGGGAGCTTCCTGAAAAGCGTCCGGTGCAGGAACGTGTAAAAGATTACAATGAATTTGTGCAGCGGTATACGGACCAGAAATTGAATGAGCAATCGGCACGTTGCATGAACTGCGGCGTTCCGTTCTGTCATAATGGATGCCCTTTGGGAAATTTTATTCCTGAATTCAACGATGCCGTGTATCGCGGCGCCTGGGAGGAAGCCTATGAAACGCTTTCCTTCACCAATAATTTTCCGGAGTTCACAGGCCGCATTTGTCCTGCGCCCTGTGAAAGTGCCTGCGTGCTGGGCATCAATCAACCTGCCATTACCATTGAAGAAATAGAAAAACACATTATTGAAATTGCTTTTGAAAAAGGTTTGGTAAAACCACACAAACCAAATTTTCAATCAGGAAAAAAAGTCGCCGTGATCGGTTCCGGCCCTGCAGGATTGGCTG
>JAEVYV010000330.1 GCA_023392575.1 Bacteroidota bacterium
CCGTGATCCAGTATATATTGAAGAAGATTGAGATATTGTTGCATGGCTGCAATTTATAAAGAACCGGGGGTTCAGAATGTTTTTAAATACAAATGTTAGGAAGATGTGCATTCCCGGCGGCTTTAACCACAACACATTTTTTGTTTGTACTTCGTGCCATTCTGTCGAAGGAAAGCTGAACGTTAATTGGTATTTTTGCGCCGTGCAATTTTTATGGTATATATGTTTCAACCTTGGACTGTTTTTGGTTTCGCTGCAATCGGAAGCGGCAAACCCAAGGGCAATACAAGGGCAGGAAATAAAAAAAGAACATAACCTCAAACCCCTACCCGCCAAGGAAACTATCCGTTTGTTTTTTGCGGACGGAAAGGATCGGTTGCACTGCCCTACCCGCAACACATCGCCTTTAAAACGCCATGTGAGCAGCGGCTGTTTGCCGTATTTGTTTTCCCTGACCCAACAATCCCTGGGCCATGTGTCAAACTCCATTGCCCAAAGCAGAAGAGATTATACTCCTTTCTCCCTGCTGCTTCTTTTTCCCCAACATAATTTTTGGTAGCTATCCGGATTCCCTGCTTCAGCCCTGACAAAGAATTTGCAGAAAAAACATTCAAAAACTTAAATTTATGTCAGGCTGCCCTAACATTTCTTTAACACGAACCGTAACCAACCAACTGGCTTAGCAGAAGATTACAGAGAATTGATAAACCTGGACAAAACCAATACTGAATGGCTCATTTACCCAATCTCATTATAGACTTAGCACTTATACTGGTAGCAGCAGCTTTTGTTACCCTGTTATTTAAAAAAATCAAACAACCCCTTGTTTTAGGATACATCATTGCCGGTTTTCTGGTAGGTCCTTATTTTAAATGGTTCCCAACGGTACAGGAAATTGAAAACATAGAAATCTGGGCCGAGATTGGTGTGATCTTTCTTTTGTTTGGCCTGGGGCTTGAATTCAGTTTTAAAAAGCTGATGCGGGTAGGCGGCGCTGCCTCGATCACCGCTTTTGTTGAGATCATCTTTATCACCACAACGGGTTACCTGGTGGGTAAGTGGATGGGCTGGTCTACCATGGATAGTCTTTTTTTAGGCGGTATGCTCGCCAGTTCGTCCACCACCATTATCATCCGGGCATTTGAAGAACTGGGGGTAAAAACCAAGCAATATGCCCGGATTGTATTTGGGGTACTGGTGGTAGAAGATATTGTGGTGATCCTGTTGATGGTATTGCTGTCCACCATGGCGGTCAGCCAGCAGTTTCAGGGCTCGGAGTTGTTGATGACGGTTTTAAAACTGTTGTTTTTCCTGGCCCTTTGGTTTATTACCGGCATATTTCTCCTGCCCACCTTTCTAAAAAAGGCAAAGCGATTGATGGATGAAGAGGCCTTGTTGATTCTGTCCATTGGCCTTTGTTTGGGAATGGTGGTTATTGCCACCCAGGTAGGTTTTTCGGCGGAACTGGGCGCCTTCATCATGGGCTCCATTTTGGCCGAAACCACTTCGGCGGAAAAAGTAGAACACATCATCAAACCGGTAAAAGATCTGTTTGGAGCGGTGTTTTTTGTGTCGGTGGGGATGCTGATCGATCCGGTATCCATTATGGAATACAAATGGCCGGTGCTTATTGTTACCCTGCTCACCTTATTTGGAAAGCTCTTTAGCACCACTTTGGGCGCCCTGCTGTCCGGACAGCCCTTAAAGCAATCGGTACAGGTAGGGATGAGCATGGCGCAAATCGGGGAGTTTGCCTTTATCGTGGCCACCTTGGGCATGAGTTTGGGTGTGATCAGCAATTTTTTATTCCCGGTTGCGGTCGGCGCTTCGGCCATCACCACCTTTACCACTCCGTACATGATCAAAACGTCCGGCTCGCTGTATAATTTCCTGGTGAAAATCATGCCCGCAAAATGGGTAGCCGCTTTGAGCAACTATTCTTCGGGCACCCAAAACATCCAGGCCGAAAGCAATTGGAAAAAGGTGATGACCTCCTACGCGAAAATTGCCGCAACCAATGGCATTATGCTGCTGGCCATCATGCTGGTTTCCATCCGGTTTCTGATACCATTTTTGCACGAACACATTGACGATGCCACCACGGCCAATATCATTGGATTGGTCGTCTCGCTGGGCGTATCGGCGCCGTTTATCTGGGCGCTGATGGCAAAGAAGCCGGACAACCTGGCCTACAAAGAACTATGGCTGGACAAAAAATACAACCACGGGCCGCTGGTTATGCTGGAAATACTGCGCATTGTCATTGGCGTTTTCCTGATTGGTTTTTGGGTGGACAGATTGTTTTCCACCACGGTGGCCTTCCTGATTGTCGTGCCCTTTGTGGTGATGGTATTGATACTGTTCTCAAAAAGAATCCAAAAATTCTATCAGCGCATTGAAGGCCGGTTTTTAACCAACCTGAATGCCCGGGAAACAGCGGCGGCAAAAAGCACGGCGCCAGTAGGTATGTTCAATCCAGATACAGACATCCAATCGAGCCTGCTGCCCTGGGAGGCTCACATTGTGGACCTGCAGGTAAGCCAGGAGGCAGACTATCTTGGAAAAACATTAATGGAGCTGGCCTGGCGGGAAAAATATGGAATCAACATCGCTTACATCAAACGCGGCGACAAACTGATTCATGCGCCGGGGCGCAACCACAAGCTTCTGCCCTTTGACCATGTGGGCATTATTGCAACCGATGAGCAAATGCAGGTGTTTAAGCCCGTATTTGATACAAAGGAAAGTGAGATCGATCCAATGCCGGGCACACAAGACATTGTGCTGCAAAAAATCGTGGTGGATGAACACACAAAACTCAAAGGCTTAACCATTCGTAACTCACAAATCAGGGAACGGACCCAAGGCTTGATCGTTGGAATTCAGCGGGACAGACAACGGATTTTGAATCCCGACTCCAATACCGTTTTTGAATGGGATGATATCGTATGGATTGTGGGCGACCGGAAAAAAATACAAGGCCTGAGTGGGGGTCATGCAAAAAAATCATAACCGCTCACCCGGCACAAAAAAAAGCCTCATCATCCACGATGAGGCTTTTTTTTTGATTCCAAACAACCGGCGGTCCGATCTTATTCAGTTGTTTCCGGGCCGGCATTTGTTACCGGTCTCTAAAAATTCAGGGAGCAAATAAAGAATGTCCTTACTTCAGGCCCGGGTGTTCCTACCTTTGCAAATCAGAAGACAAGTCCGTAAAGTGGTACTGACCGATCGCCAGGCAAAGCCAAGTGAAAGTAGAAACAATTGTTCCATTAAACCTTCTTAATTATGTGTGCGCAAATACATGATGAAAAACCCAACCTTGTACTTAGCATTTTAAACAACAAATGCCCCCGTTGCCGGCGCGGTGACATGTATAAAATGAAAGGCGCTTTCAGAATCAAAGGACTGATGACCATGAATGAAGCCTGTCCGGTGTGCGGCCAGCCGCTTGACATGGAACCGGGGTTTTATTATGGCACAAATATGATCAGCTATACCCTGGCTGTGCTCATCAGCGCCTTGTCCTTTATTTTGTGGCTCCTCCTGATTGGCATGTCCCTGCAGGATTCCCGCTTTTTTTGGTGGATTGGCTTTAACGCTATTTTGCTGGTTGTTTTGCAGCCGCCGTTAATGCGTCTTTCCCGGACCATCTGGCTTTCTTTCTTTGTCCACTACAGTCCCAATTGGAGCAAAGGCGATATTGTAAAACAATTCAATGTAAACAAAGAACACCAAAATAACTGGTAACCGTCCCAGGCACAACCTCCCGGTAGTCGGCCTAGTTGTTCCGGCACGGGATAAGGATTTCCGCCTGGAAACAGAAGCACCCGACTTTGTTCATTCCTAAAAGATTGATAGATGCTTACAGGTAGCCTACCCCTTCACATATACCACGCTTCCCAAAGCAAAGCACCTATTCTCATTGAACGGATTGAAACCTCAGAAAAACTGTTTCAAAACCACACAAATTATTTCAGCGTGTTGTGGATCCGTTCGGGCAAAGGGACCATGGAAACAGATTTTTCAAAACTGCCGTTTCACTCCAACCAGGTTTTTTGTTTTAACAACTACCAGGCTTTTGCGCTATACCCTGCTGAGGAAACCAGGGCCTTATTGCTTCACTTCCATCCCAATTTTTTCTGCATTGAAACCTACCAGCATGAAGTGGGTTGCAACGGAATTCTGTTCAACCAGATTTTTGACATAGCGCCGGTCATCGTTGCCAAAGAGGCCGAACAGGATTTGCACCATTTAATCGAAAGCATGGAGCAGGAGCTTCAGAAAAACGAAATGGCCACCGGCGAGTTAATATTTTCTTATTTGAAAATATATCTTGTAAAATTAACAAGAATGAAAACCGCACCGGTTTCTGCGGCCCATTCAAGTCCCACTCCCCTGGCGCTTGAAAAACTGATGCAATTGATCAATGAACATTTTACCCGGGAGCACAAACCTTCTTTTTATGCAGATTCTTTACACCTGTCGGTAAAATCTTTGAGCAATAGCTGCCGGAAACATTTTAATAAAAGCCTCTCCATCCTTATTTCGGAAAAACTGCTCCTGAAATCAAAATGGGAATTGCTGCACACAAACAAGCCGGTGAAGCAAGTGGCCGATGCACTTGGCTTTAAAGACGAATACTACTTCAGCCGCTTTTTCAAAAAACATGTTGGTGTTTCGCCTAAATTATTCCGGCAATCGGAATGGGAAATCCGCAAAGGTTTTTTGTCCATTCCATAATGCCTTTTGTCTATTTTTCAAGGTCGTGGTTGCACGCATCTTTGCCAGATGATGAACAAATTTTTTGTGCAGGCGGCCGGGCTGAAAAACACCGGCATTCATTTATGCCGGCTGGGACTAGTGGTTGTATTGCTTTGGATTGGCGGATTAAAAGCATTTCGCTACGAAGCAAATGGAATTGTTCCCTTTGTAGCCAATAGTCCTGTCATGAGTTTTTTTTATAGCTATAAGGCGCCCGAGTATAAAAAACACATGAATAAGGAGGGAGAATACAAACCCGAAAACATTGCATGGCACAAAAAAAACAACACCTATTCGTTTTCTTATGGCCTTGGGGCGCTGATTGTATTGATTGGTCTTTTGATTGCCGTTTACCCATTTGCCCCCGGGGTGTCAGCCATAGGCAGCTTCCTGGCATTCATCATGTCCCTGGTTACCTTGTCGTTTTTGATAACAACACCGGAAACCTGGGTACCGGCTTTGGGAGATTCAGAGCATGGCTTTCCTTACCTGAGCGCAGCGGGCCGGTTGGTCATTAAAGATGCCATTATGCTGGGCGCAAGCGTAGCCACTATGGCGCAGGCCGCAGAAAAATACCTGAGAAAGAAGAAAAGGCCGTCCTACTAAATTTTGATAAGTCGAGTGAATGTCCGATTCGTAGTGTATGACGAAGGCAGGCTGACCAG
>JAEVYV010000333.1 GCA_023392575.1 Bacteroidota bacterium
GAGCGGGCACTACCGTTAACTATGGAATAGGAGGACTGGGCCGTTATTATTTTAGTCAGGCGGAGGTCGAAATTTTAAGAAAGTCCCGGTTGTTTTTTGAAGTGAATGCTGGTTTATCGGGAGTCAATCCGGCACACGGCGGCACCACCAATGGCCTTGGGCTGGGCTTTGGTCCCGGCCTGGCTTATTTTATCACACCAAACATTGGCCTGGAAACCTTGTTAAAATACAATGGGGTGATTGGTTTTGGTTCTGATCCCACATCCAGCCGTTTGCAGTTGGGATTGGGTTTTCAGATTTATCTGTCCGGGCGAACGGTTAAAAGAGAGATTGAGCAGGTCCGATAGTTAAGGCCTGTTGGGGCATTTTACAGTCTAAGAGATCTCGTCTTATTTTTTTGCAGCAGCATGCAGCAAAGAACGCTTGGTTATTGTTTGCTGCATGGGGTTACAAGGAATGGTCAACCCCGCCGTGGTTTTTCTTTTCCAGAATAAATTCGATCAATTCTTTCTCAGCCTCTTTTTTTTCTTGTGCAAACCGAAACCCGGCTTTAAGTAACACCTTTTGTGAAGCAAGGTTGGGTTTTTCGGTATAAGCGTAAATGGTTTCTAATGGCGTTTTAGAAAACACATAGTTAAGCCCTGCTTTGGTTAGTTCGGTTGCGTATCCTTTTCCCCAGTGCTGGGGCAACAAAGCATAGCCCAATTGTTTCAGATCCGATTGTTGCACCGGAATAACGACAAAAGACCCAACAAAGCAGCGGGTGTTTTTTTCATGTACGGCCCAATGCCCATATAAAGGAGCGGCCTTAGCAGCAGCAATTACCTCGTGTAGGAAGACGGTGCATTCTTCTTTTGTTTTAACTGGCCGTATATAACGAACGACCTCGGGATTGCCGTTCAGCAGGAAAAAAATTTCCTGATCCCTTTCAGTAAAGGTTCTAACCAGCAGTCTTTCGGTTTCAAATATGAGGTCCATTACCAAATGTAAGATAAGTTCACAGCTAAATGCTTTCAATGACACGTCAGGGACAAGCAGGTTGGCGGCAATGCATTTCCTTTCTCCGATAAGGTATTTGTGCGGATGGGCTTGCCTAATCTGGATGAAGATGGGTTTTTATAAGCATGGGCTTCGCGGTTAATGATTTTTCACATTTTCAAATTTTAACATTTGAACTTGCTTGTGCACATTCGCTTATCTTCGCACCCGCTATGACACAAGAACAATTGAAAGATATAAGGGACCGCGTGGTTGTCCTGAGGAGGTTTCTTTGACGTCGATAACCGCAGAGATAAGATAAGTCAAGACAAGCAGCTCTCACTTGCCCCCGGCTTTTGGGATGATAATGCCCGGGCCACTTCTATTTTAAAAGAAATAAAACTAAACGAGTATTGGACAAATCTTTACGAGCAGGTAGAAACTGCCGTGGAGGATTTTGCCGTGCTGTTTGAATTCTGGAAAGAAGGGGAAGGCAGCGAGGAAGATGTAAAATTGGTATACGACAAAGCGCTTCAGTCCATTGAAGATGCCGAGTTTAAAAGCACGCTGAACCAGCCCGAGGATGAGCTGCCTGCCGTGCTCCAGATCAACTCCGGAGCAGGCGGCACGGAAAGCCAGGATTGGGCCGAAATACTGGCCCGCATGTACCGTATGTATGGCGAAAAGCAGGGGTGGAAAGTAACCGTGCTGGATTGGGTGGACGGCGATGGCGCCGGTATTAAAACCTGTACGTTTCAGTTTGACGGGGAGTTTGCTTACGGCTTTTTAAAAGCAGAAAGCGGCGTACACCGCCTGGTGCGTATTTCGCCGTTTGACAGCAATGCCCGCAGGCATACTTCCTTTGCCTCCGTGTTTGTGTACCCGCTGGTAGATGATACCATCAACATTGAAATCAAGGACAGCGAGGTGAAGATGGAAACAGCCCGAAGCGGGGGCGCCGGTGGACAAAACGTAAACAAGGTAGAAACCAAAGTTTTTCTGACCCACATACCCACGGGCATCACAGTGGTTTGTCAAACCGAAAGATCACAGATCGGTAACCGGGAAAAGGCGATGCAAATGCTGAAGAGCCGTTTATATGAAGAAGAACTGCGCAAGCGGGAAGCTTTGAAAAATGCAACCAATTCCACCAAGAAAAAAATAGAGTGGGGCAGCCAGATCCGCAGCTATGTTTTCCATCCGTACAAAATGATCAAGGACCACCGTACCGACTACGAAGTGGGCAACGTGGGTCCGGTAATGGATGGGGAATTGGACGGCTTTATAAAAGCGTATCTGATGAGTGAGAAAGAAGACGCAGCTTCAAACGGTTAAGAGATAAATCTGATAACGGCCTTTGATGGCTGAAAGTTCTTTAAAATACGCTAATAATTATATAGTCAACGGCGTTGCTACTATTAAGCTTTCGTTGTGTCACTCACTTCAACGTTCGGTAATGCTATTCAGCAGGCAGGGTTTCACGCTAAGACACGAAGCAGTTAAGGAAATAGAAACCTTTGCGCCTCTTTCACTTGGCGAGAAATAAAAAGCTGATGAGCATTGTTGCCGTTGAAGAGTGCGACGCAAGGAACGATTCATAGGAGTGCAAAAGCTGGGAACAAAAAAAACAATAGGGATGTTGTACTGTTGAAACATAAGTTTTCAAATTATAAAATTTCAAATCATACTATGAGTTTAGGATACTTTTTTTACCCGATGCCGACAAACGAGCCGATACATACGTACGCTCCTGGCACTTCAGAAAGGACAGCTTTAAAGAAAGCCTTGGCAGAATTGAAAGGCCAACACATGGATATACCCATGTACATTGATGGGCAGGAAGTACGCACCGGAAAAACAGTGCCGATTCATCCGCCGCATGAAACACTGCATGTTTTGGGGCAGTTTCACGCAGGCGATGCCAGTCATGTGCAACAGGCGATTGATGCCGCATTGGCTGCAAAAGAGGCCTGGGCGAATACCAGTTGGGAAAACCGTGCAAATATTTTTCTTCGTGCCGCCGACCTGATTTCGACCAAGTACCGGTACCTGATGAACGGAACGACCATGCTTGGTCAGAGCAAGAACGCTTTTCAGGCCGAGATTGACAGCGCCTGCGAACTGATCGACTTTCTGCGTTTCAACGTTCATTTTCTGTGTGAGATATACAAGCAGCAGCCCATTAGTGCACCGGGCATGCACAACCGAACGGAATACCGTCCGCTGGAAGGTTTTGTGTTGGCGGTGACGCCGTTTAATTTTACCGCCATTGGCGGCAACCTGCCTACCTCGGCTGCCATGTGCGGCAATGTGGTGGTATGGAAGCCGGCCAATACGCAAATTTATTCGGCCCAAATGTTTATGCGGGTCCTGAAGGAAGCCGGTCTGCCGGATGGCGTGATCAATTTGGTTTATGTGGATGGTCCTACGCTGGGTAAGGTGTGTTTTGCCCACCGGGAATTTGCCGGAGTGCATTTTACCGGTTCCACAGGGGTGTTCAACCAAATGTGGAAGACCATAGGTGAAAATGTAGCCAATTATAAATCGTATCCGCGAATTGTAGGTGAAACCGGCGGTAAGGATTTTGTGATCGCTCATAAATCGGCCGACGCCCATGTGGTGGCCACCGCTTTGCTGCGCGGCGCTTTTGAGTATCAGGGACAAAAATGCTCGGCGGCTTCCCGGGCTTATATTCCTTCGAACATTGCCGGCGAGGTGAAACAGCTGCTGGTAGAAGGGGTCAAGGGTTTTAAAATGGGACCTGTGGATGATTTTGGCAATTTCATCAACGCCGTGATTGATGAACGGAGCTTTGATAAAATTGCAACCTATATCATCAATGCCAAAGAAGACCCCGATGCCGAAATATTGGTAGGCGGCAGCTTTGATAAGTCGAAAGGATACTTTATCAAACCAACCGTTATTGAAGCAAAGAACCCGAAATACGTAACCATGTGCGAAGAGATCTTCGGGCCTGTGCTGACCATATACGTATACGATGCGGAAAAATTTGAAGAAACCCTGCACTTGGTCGATACAACCTCGCCTTATGCCTTAACGGGTTCGGTTATTGCGCAAGACCGTTATGCGGTGGAACTGGCCACAAACGTACTGCGCAACGCTGCCGGCAACTTCTACATCAACGACAAGCCTACCGGCGCCGTTGTGGGACAACAGCCCTTCGGGGGCGCCAGGGCCAGCGGCACTAACGATAAAGCCGGCTCTATGTTGAACCTTTATCGCTGGTTGAGTGCCCGGACCATTAAAGAAACCTTTAACCCGCCAACCGATTACCGGTATGCGTTTTTGCGAGGAGAGAGCGACGGAATATAGATTGTGGATAAATTATTTCAACAACAAAAACCAAGGGCCGCGAAAGCGGCTTTTGGTTTTTTGAGGCGCAAGCCATCAGCCAATAAAACAGTTCATACAAAAATTGTTGCAGTTTATACTTGCTAACGAGTACTAATACCCGATGCCTTTGGAAAAATTACCATGTGCAAAACCAAGTGTTTTAATGTGATGTGATAAAAATCAGGCTGGTAAATTTTGATTCATCATTTTCTTTTTATTCTTTTGCCCCTGAAATTTAAACTATTCAAAAAAATTAAAAAGGACTTTATGAGAAAAGTATTATTTGTAATTGCATCAGTTTTTACTCTTTCTGCAGTCAATGCTCAAACATCTAAAGGAACTTTGTTGTTAGGTGGGCAAGCTTCCTTTAATGCAAATACTACAAGTGGAGGTGGATCTTATTTTATTGCTTCTCCACAAATCGGAGGCTTTGTTGCTGATAACGTAGCCGTCGGTGCTGCTGCTGATCTGGCAACAGGTGGTGGTTCTACTGCATATTCCATCATGCCTTTTGTAAGGCCTTACTTTGGAGGTAGTGATGCAGGTAAATTCTTTGCTCAAGCTAAGGCTGGTTTAGCTGGTACTTCTGGAGAAGGAGGATCAGATACAAATTTTGGATATGGCGCTGGCGTTGGCTATGCTATTTTCCTTAATCAAAGTACAGCTTTGGAATTAGGAGTTAATTATGCCAGTTTTGGTAGTGGTACAGGAGTGATTTCGGTAGGTGTTGGATTCCAAATTCATTTTAAAAAATAAACTGCACTGCTCAACCATAAAAAGGGCTGGTCTTGACCAGCCCTTTTTTATTGAAACAGCTGAAGGCGGCATAGTTTTGTAGTGTGTAGAATTATTAACCAAAAATGTTTTTATGAAAAAAATATTTTTAGTCGTTGTCGCCTTATTGGTTGTCGGGATAGTAAATGCGCAAAGAAGAGAATACCGCTATGGTAACCGCTATAATGTTAGAGAAAATCAGTTTGGTATTGGCGCCGAATTGGGGGTTGGAACGGCAAGCGGCAGCAAGGTTTCTTATGGCGCTTCGATCAAGTACTTGCACGGTGTCGGTAGATCGGGGCAAACTACATTCAGCCTGGGATGGTTGAAATCCTCCACATCAGAAGAAATCGGCGGGGTGAAATACAAAACCAGTACAAGCCTTATTCCCCTACTGTTGGGTTACCGGCTCAATATCGTGAATCTTTATCTGGAACCGCAAGCCGGCCTTTCTTTGAATCATAGCAAGAATACGATCGGAAATGAATCCTCCTCCAAAACCAGGCTGGCGCTTGGCTATGCGGCCGGCATTGGTTAAGTTACTAATGGAAACGTGGATTTTGGCATCCGTTTTTTTAATACCACGCAATCCGGCGCAAAAGGAATATTTGTCTTCCGCCTCGGTTATAATTTTTCGTTGGGCGGCGGAAATAGAACGGAGTAAAGGCGATAAACAAGGGCACGGCTGGTTACCTCTTTACCAAAATTATTTGTTGCTTCGGGTACT
The DNA here is from genome assembly GCA_023392575.1 of Bacteroidota bacterium. Taxonomy (GTDB): domain Bacteria; phylum Bacteroidota; class Bacteroidia; order Chitinophagales; family Chitinophagaceae; genus Flavisolibacter. The sequence goes on from JAEVYV010000333.1 coordinate 5,834, forward strand.
GACATTAACTTGAATAGCGGCAACTCCGTCGGATAGAATGCTACGCAGGATTTTGAGATCTCAACTATGCAGATATCTTTGCGGCATTATTAACCCAAACGTATTCTATGAAAAAAGTTCTGCTTAGCGCATTGATCTTAGGATCTGCATTTGTCTCCAACGCCCAGTCAACAGTTTTTAAGCCATTTAAAGTAGATCTTGCATTAGGCTATGCCATGCCCGGAGGATCGGGTGCTAAGGGCGGTATTCTTTTCGCAGTGGAGCCCAAATATGCCATTAACGATAACATAGCACTTGGTTTACGCATGGAAGGCGCTGTTATGGCAAGAGCCGCAGTTAGTCCAAATGGTCAAGAAGCCTCCGGCGATGTAAAAGCCAGTGGTTCTTACCTGGCAACCGGCGATTATTATTTCAACACAAACAGCTTCAGGCCGTTTGCCGGCGTTGGTGTTGGGCTATTCAAAAATGCTGCCGTTGCTTTTGATACAGGTACTGCAGAAG
>JAEVYV010000381.1 GCA_023392575.1 Bacteroidota bacterium
GCTATGAACAACACCTTGCTTAGATCGTACTCCAGCTCCAGGTAATTGTCGTAAAAAGAATGATTTTGCTCCGGATCCAGCACTTCCAGCAAAGCGCTGCTGGGATCGCCCCTAAAATCACTTCCCACTTTATCGATCTCATCCAAAATCATCACAGGGTTTGAAGATTTGACCTTGCGGATGTTTTGAACGATGCGGCCGGGCATGGCTCCAATATAGGTTTTGCGGTGGCCGCGGATTTCGCTTTCGTCATGAATGCCGCCCAGACTCAACCGCACATATTTCCGTCCAATGGCATTGGCAATGCTTCGTCCCAAAGAGGTTTTCCCAATACCGGGTGGGCCGTAAAAACAAAGGATGGGACTTTTCATGTCACCCTTTAGTTTTAAAACAGCCAGGTATTCCAAAATCCTTTCCTTTATTTTTTGCATTCCGTAATGATCGTGATCCAAAATTTCTTTGGCTTTCTCCAGATCATAAATATCTTCTGTGTAGTCTTCCCAGGGCAGGTCCAGCAAAAGATCCAGGTGGTTGTACACTACCGAATAATCAGGCGTGCTGGGGTGCATTCGTTCCAGCTTTTCAATTCCCTTTTTAAATGTTTCTTTTGCCGGGTCGGGCCATTTTTTGCTTTCGGCTCTTTTCTGCAACTCTTTTATTTCCCTTTCATTGGGGTCGCCGCCCAGTTCTTCTTTAATGCTTTTTAATTGCTGCTGCAAGAAATACTCCCGCTGCTGCTTGTCAATTTCCGTTCTGGTCTTGTTGGTGACTTTGTTCTTCAACTCGGCAAACTGCAGCTCCTTTTGCAGATACTGCATGAGCAGATCGGCCCGTTCGTGGATATTATTCAGCTCCAGCAGTTTTTGCTTGTCTTTGATATCAATGGTCAGGTTGCTGGAAACAAAGTGTATAAGGAAAGACGGATTTTCAATATTCTTTAAAATCACCGAGGCCTCGGCCGGCATATTGGGCGAGAGCTGGATGATTTCGGTAGCCATATCCTTAATGTTCGATACATAGGCCTCAAAATCGGGATCGGTTGGCGCCGCCTCTTCTTCAATCACTTTTATGTTTGCTTTGAAGTAAGGATTTTCCGCTGTAATGCTTTCAATGGAAAAACGGTTCTTTCCCTGAATGATGATGGTTGTACCGCCATCGGGCATTTTTATCTGTTTTACGATCTTGGCCACCGTTCCAATGTTTTCCAAATCCTTGGCGGCCGGGTCTTCAATGGTGCTATCCTTTTGCGCCACCACCCCAATGAGTTTATGCGTTTTGTACGCATCGGTAACGGCTTTGATGCTTTTATCCCGGCCCACGGTAATGGGCAGCACCACCCCGGGAAACAGAACGGTGTTGCGCAAGGGCAGCAAACACAATTCTGAAGGGATGACAATCTTTTCCCCCGCCTCTGCATCCGTTTCATTTAAAGGAATGATCGGGATAAAATCCATTTCTTCTTCTGACTTCAGGTTAAAGTTCACGCTCAATTATTTTAAATAATATAATATGCTTTTTGCAAGGGTGCAAATTTACATAGGATTTGGCGGTGTAAGACAATCGTTCTTTTAAAACCAGGCTTCGGTAACAGCAAAAGAAAAATCCCTCTGGCCGGAGGGATTTCAAAAAAAGTTGCGGCTTTATTTATAGGGCCAATCCAACGGACAACTGCCAGCCCTGATTCTTCCACTTATTCTGGTCGCTGATCTCACTGATGTTGTTTAAACCAACTACATAGCGACCGGAGAGCCGCAGTTTGCTGATGTTGATTTGGGCGCCACCCAGCAAAGAAAAATCGCCGTTTTTAAAGGCTTCCTTTCCTTCCTGAAGAAGATTTTTATCCTGCGACATGAGGATGCCAAACTGTGGCCCCGCCTGCAAGGAAAAAATATTGGCCAATTTGTAATTCAGCAGAATGGGGATGGACAAATAATCCAGTTTTACATCCTTATACGTCGAGAAGTTGGCCGCATTCTGGTAAATATTTTTAAACGTGGTATCCACCCTGGTTTTATATTGATTGAACAGCACTTCCGGCTGAATGCTCCACCGCTTGCCCAAGCCAATCTCTGCAAAACCGCCCAGGTGGTAACCGTACTTGAATTCATCCTTAAAAGCCTTTCCATCAACTTTGGTTAGATTTACCCCGCCTTTAATACCAAAATTAATCTGCGCCATAGCAGCCTGTGCAAAAAAAACACAGGCAATTAAAACATAAATTTTCGTTTTCATAAACATGAAGTTTGTTATTGTTTTATAGAAGTCAAGATTAATGCCATGTAAAATCTGGTGTTGTTAAATAAAAAACAAACAACTAAAAAATAACACCTGCATTTATCAAAAAAGCTGTTGTAAAATTTCCATCCTTTGCCGGGAAATAATAATCGAACAGCATTTGTGGTTGTACAAAAAACTTACCAATAGAATACTCCGTTTTAATGAAGCCGGTTAGTGAAAGTGGCTGAAAGTACATGGTGTCGTCTAAAGTAAGATTTTCTGAGCTGTACAAAACACTTACTCCCGTCCCCCGCATGGTGGCGTAGGTAGAGGAGTTTTGGTTAATCCCAAATTTTTGGGTTCCGGTGGTAAAACTGATTTGCGGCGTAACACGGACAAAATCCTTGTTGCTTAAAAGATTGAGCCAGTAAAAGTCATGCCGTACCGAAGTAATAAAATTAAAATCGTTTATACTTTCCTGTGTATTCACCCGGGTATAACCACCCAACCGCAAACGGATGGCCGAAATGCGGTCCTGCCTTTCGGTGTATTCCGAACGGCTTCCCCAGCCGTAGCTGGCGGCCACGGTGGGTTTGAGCCAAAACCCACGGTAGGTAAAAAATGCGTAGGCCCCATTTTGCAAAGGCGAGGTATAAAAAGGCAAATTATCCTTTGTAAAAAAACGCGTCAGCGAAATTCCGGTAACAAATTTCCGGTTCTTGATATAATCGTACGAACCGGTTATACTGTACTGGTAGGGATTCACCCGTTCGCCGTCGTGCAGGATGCTGGCAGCAGCACTGATGCCCAGGCCCGATTTCGAAAAATGGGAAACGGAGGGGCTGTAAACCATCTTCCGGACGGGCTTTAACAGGTCGGTTTCCTTCGAGTCAAAATTGAAATAAGCTGTGTTCACCCCAAGGTTAGCCACGGTAAAATCCCTGGGCATCAGCAGCGAGTCAAAAAACGCATCCAACTCGCTAAAGAGTATGTCATAATCGGTTAGGGCCGTATCCACCACGGGAGCCTTCTTTTCCGGAACCGGGGTCTTCCTTTCCGGTTTTTGGGCCAATGAAAAGACCGAAAGAGAAAGAAAAAACAAAGTGCCCAATAAAATTTTTGTGCGCATTACAACAGCAAATTTGGTTTTGTATTAATCGGCCATCCCATAGATATGAATACGTAGAAAAGGTTTAACAGGTTTCAAATGGTAAGCGGTTTCTTTTGTTGCCGCTTGCTTGCGGCTCAGGAGTGTCCTTAGCTCCGACCATCACCACCTTCTCTTCAATAAACACAAACCCGGCTCTGCTCCTCTCTACGTTAGCTCAATCAACGTAATTTCAGGTAAAATACCTACCCTGCCCGGATAACCAATAAAACCATAACCCCGGTTGATATACAGTTTTTGAGCACCTTCTTCGTACAGCCCCATCCACTGCTTATACACATATTGTACCGGACTCCACCTGAACCAGGGAATTTCTACCCCAAACTGCATTCCATGGGTATGTCCGGCCAGGGTTAAATCAATGTCGGGAAATTTGGGCCTCACTTCCGCATCCCAGTGTGTGGGATCGTGGCTCATTAATATTTTAAACGGAACCGTTTCTGATCCCTGATAGGCTTTGGAAAGGTTGCCATAGCGGGGAAACCGCTTCAGGGCACTCCAGTTTTGAATGCCAATCAAGGCTATCTGGTCGGTTTGTCGCTCCAGCAAAACATGCTCATCCAAAAGCAGCCGCCACCCCATTTGGTGGTGCACTTGCTTCATGTTTTCCAGGTTTTTTCTTTTGGCGTGGGCATCGCTCCATTCCACATAATCGCCATAATCATGATTTCCCAAAACCGAATAAACGCCCATGGGTGCCTTTAGCCTTCCAAAAACATCAATATAGTTTGCCATTTCATCGGCTGTGTTGTTTACCAGGTCGCCGGTAAACACAATCAAATCGGGATTAAGCGATAGAACCTTATCCACCCCTTTTTGCACGGCCGCCTTATCGGTAAAGCTACCGCTGTGAATATCAGAAAGTTGGGCAATTTTCAATCCCTTGAACGCCGGTGGCAGATTGGGGTATTTTAAATTGACCCGCTTTACCTTGTAATTATATTTATTGGAAAACCCGTAAATCAGCGAGGTAAACAGCCCAC
>JAEVYV010000384.1 GCA_023392575.1 Bacteroidota bacterium
GGTCTGGCCGGGCCGGCGTGCGGCCGGCATCCGCTGTGTCAATCCGAATGTCGAGCCATGTGCCCTGCTCACAGGCTTTGGCATAAGAGGTCAATTGAAAAATGGTACGCCTGAACTCCAGTTTTAACCGGGCCTCTTCCAAATTGGTTTCCCTGCCCGCCACCCGGATCAGTTCCTCTGCCATACATTCCAGTTCAGCAGCAATCGTTTTTAAAAACGCAGCTCTTTCTTTTAAGTTCCTCTGTCGGTACAGCCGAAAGGCCTTGGCCGATTGCCGCAAGGCTTCGTCTATTTCCTGCATGGTCGCATCTTTATAGCTGGTCATTATTTGGGGTTTTGAAGATCAAAGTTCCATTGAAATAATGAATCCTGTACACCTCTGGTTTTGTCTTCTTTGGCATTAAAAACCTTCCAGATTCACCGCTCGGTTTTTAACATAACCTTAGTTCACCAACAAAGAAGATCGTTGTCAGTATAATAAACAGGTATCATGAGAATGGAGTTATTCATAATCTTATCTACTATTGCATTCGTCCTGATGCACTACAAAAGAAGGGCCTTTAAAAAAGATCTGGAAAGAGATCTGTAAGGGTGTGTTTCCAAACAAGGAGCATACTTTGCAGACAGCTCTCACGGGTCATTATTGGTTTTCTTTTGCCGGCCCACTGCAGTTCATGAGTCTATTTCATCACTTCATTCACCTTGCAGGCCACCCCTCTGTTCAAAACGGGAATTTTGTTGCCTGAGCCCGGAATGGTTTAAACGAATTGGAGAATGAATCTTTTAATTGTTGAAAGCAAAAAAAAGGAAATCAGAAAGCTGAAGAGGATTTTGCGCCTCATCGATCCTTCCATTCGGGTACTGAAAGTGGTCAGCGATATTGATTCGGTGGCAGTGTGGCTTCAGTCCAATCCTTCGCCCGATCTTGTTTTGATTGAACACTCCCAGTTGTCCGCCAATATTGAGCAACACCATATTCAGGCAAAACTGATTCTACACACCCGGCAATACAACTTCACATACCTTGCTTTTCGTACGCATACCCTGCAGCAGCTTGCGCTGATCAAAGAAACAAAGCTGCAAGCAATTAAAATTCTGACACAGGAGCTACCCGAATCCACCATTCTTCCTTCGCAGCTTGTGCCCTCTTATCCGGGCATACCCACACTGTTTAAAAATCGTTTTTTTGTGGGACAAGGCAAACGTTTTCTATCCGTTTCTGTAGACGAGATCGCCTATTTTTTCTCTGATGGCCGGTTCGTCTACTTCATTACGTTTGAAAAAAACAAATACCTTGTTTCGTACCGCATGGACGAGTTGCAACAGCTGCTGAACCCCGAGCAGTTTTACCGCATCAGCCGCTCCTATATTCTCTCCATCAAAAGCATCGAACAGATCAACCCTTATTTTGGTGGCCGTTTTAAACTAAAGCTGTTGCCGCCGGCAACCGAAGATATTCTGGTCAGCAAAGAAAGGGCTGCGGGCTTTAAAATCTGGCTGGGAGAATAACCCACCCGAAGACAGTTTTTTTTCTTCATTACTCTTATTGTCACCTTCATGCAGCAAATGTGCACCCTCGTGCATATTTACTGGCATTTCATAAAACCGCTGTATAGTTTTATGATTACAAGATAATCCGTACACATATTGCTTGTAGACGGCCAATATCTATGATTACCCTGAGGCCCTGTTTGAATAAAAGTACGATCCAACATTCTATGAATTATTGACAAAACAGGGCCTCGAAGGGTAAGCAAAACCAACGCTTATGAAAACAAAACAATTGCTTGCAGGCTTCTGCCTTGTGCTGTGCTTTGATGCACAAACGCAATGCCTGACACCACCTTCATTCCCCGATTGCACAGGCTCTGAATCATTTGTTACAAACAACGAAACATTAGCAACCGCACAAACCAAATGGTTCTATGGCGCCACCGCCACCCTCGCCAACATTAAACTAAGAGGTGGCACGCTGATCGTTTGCTCCAACCTCACTATTAACGATCTTGTTCTGGATTCGGGAATCATTGTTGTAAAGCCCGGAGCCAAGTTGATCGTTAGCAATGGTGCGGGCCTGATAATGCGCGGAGGCTGCGCCATCTATAATTGGGGCACTTTTCAATGCCTTGGAAACATTGTGATGGACTACGGCACAAGCAGCGCCGCCCGGCCAAACCTAATCGTCAATGCAACGGCTTCGTCCGTATGGCAAATGCCCAATCAATACTTTGTCATCAACAACCCGTATTCCAGGTTTGTCAACATGGGAACGGCCAGCTTTCACGGAATCATTACCGATCCGGGTGCCGGCCCGGGCAGTGTTTGTTTGGGCAATGGCAGTATGGTGAACATGATGGTGCAATACAACAAATCAAAACACAGTTATGTTGTTCCCGGCGGAGCCGCCTGCGTATCGGTAAGTCAGTTCACTCAGATATACGATACGCTAACATCCAGTGCGGGGCTTACCATTTGCCTGGGCACTTCTCATTACAGCGACGTCAGTTGCGTTCCCTGGGGGTGTAAACCCAATGCCTGGGGAGCCGCCCGGATAATGAACAATTGTTTTTCCTGCGTAGGATCCTTTACCGTTCTTCCCTTACAATTTCGCTCCATCACCGCAGTGCCGCATCCTTCTTACAATGAAGTGACATGGGAAATCAGCACTCCGGAAACCGCAATATTTTATTTACAATATTCCTCCGACGGCAGAAACTTTTCGACTATTGATTCTATAAAAGGAAATAATGAGCATACCTATTCCCAAAAACATTTTTCATCTGCGTCCGGCACGCACTACTACCGGGTTCTATGCTATCAACCCGCTACCGGGCAAAGGCTTGCCAGCCGTATCGTAACCTCTTCGAACGATGCATTTGCACTATCCGTGTTCCCTAATCCCTTTAAAGAGGATCTTATAGTTTCCATACCCGCTGGTACAAAACGAGTGGCACTCACCTTAACTGATCTCTCCGGAAGAACAGTACGCACACAATACTTAAACCGCAGAACAGGCCCGATAAAACTTGGTTTCATGAGCCTTTCAAAAGGGTACTACTTGTTACACATTGAAGATGGGAAAAGCATCAAGGTTGTGAAAATTCAAAAAGAATAATACAAAATCTGACAGGAGAATCATGAACTTATTAATTGTTGAAAGTAAGAAACCGGAAATAAGAAAACTTACGAGGATCCTGCATCTCATGGATCCTTCCATTAAAGTAATGAAAGTGGTCAATGACGTTGACGCTGTTTGGCTATGGCTTCAATCAAACCCGACTCCAGACTTGGTGCTCATTGAACATTCTCAGCTAACCATTATCAACATTCAACATCAACTCATCCAGGCAAAGCTTGTTTTACACACAAAGCAATATAACTTCACCTACCTCGCTTTTCGCACATATGCACTTCATCAATTACTGCTGATCAATGGCTTTAAAGCAGCACCGGTCAGCACAGCTCCCACTCAGGAAATACCAGAACCCATCATTCTTTCATCACCACTTACACCATCCTTTCCTGGCATACCGGTAGCTTTTAAGAACCGTTTTTTTGTTGGCCATGGCAAGCGATTCTTATCTGTTTCGGTAGAAGACATTGCCTATTTCTTTTCTGATGGCCGCTTTGTCTATTTTATCACTTTTAAAAAAAACAAATATGTTGTTCAGCACCGCATGGATGAATTGCAGCAGCTGCTGAATCCCGAACAATTTTACCGCATCAACCGCTCCTACATAATTTCAATAAAAAGCATCGAGCAGATCAACCCTTATTTTGGTGGCCGTTTTAAACTAAA
>JAEVYV010000394.1 GCA_023392575.1 Bacteroidota bacterium
GGTATAATATGCGAAGACCGGACATGCCGGAAGAAACGCAGATCATGGTAACAGCAAATCCGGTAGACGAAGAATTTATAAAAACCACCGGTATGCAAATCATTGCAGGTTCTGATTTTACGGAACAGGACATGAAAGATGTAATGAAAGAGAAGCAATCGCAGAAGACCTATCATTTTGTGTTGAATGAAGCGGCCGCCAAAGAACTGGGATGGACACCCGAGGATGCCATTGGAAAGAAAATGTTTTTGGGCAACGACCGGCCGGGTTTTGTAAAAGCCGTCATTAAGAATTTTCATTTTGCTTCCTTGCATACGCCCATAAAGCCCCTGGTGCTTTTTAATGAAGAATGGACCCGGACCATGCTGGTGAAGGTTTCGGGCAGTAACCTGGCCGGCACCCTTTCGTTTTTGCAAAATAAGTGGAAAGAGCTCGTGCCTCACCGCCCCTTTGAGTATCAGTTTCTGGATGAAACCTACAACCAGCTTTACGCAACGGAACTACGGCTTGGTAAAGTGCTGAACATTTTTTCGGTCATTGCTGTTTTGCTGGCCTGTCTTGGGCTGTTTGGTTTGTCGGCTTATGCCATTCAGCAACGTACCAAGGAAATCGGCATACGCAAAGTACTGGGGGCTTCGGTGACTAATGTGGTAACGCTGCTGTCAAAAGACTTTGTTGCGCTGGTGATCATTTCCATGCTGATTGCTTTTCCCCTGGCCGGGTGGATGATGTACCAGTGGTTACAGGATTTCGCTTACCGCATTCAAATCGGGTGGTGGGTATTTGTACTGGCCGGTGGGCTTTCGTTGCTGATTGCTTTTTTAACCATCAGCATACAGGCTGTAAAAGCGGCCCTGGCCAACCCGGTAAAGAATTTACGAACCGAATAATTCTGACATCTTGCGAAGCAATGGCGTCGTGGGATTCGGACAAAAAAAGAGTTCGGTAAAGGAATATTGCGGGTAGCGGCTCAATGGGTGCCCGTCTCAAAACGAACGGTTGGTGTATCAAAACCGGACAGCTAACACAGCCGGAAAAACACAAGTCATTGTTTTTCAAATCCTGCAGAAACTGGTACGTTATTCATGGCAGAAAGGCGCAAGAGTTTCTTGCCGCAATAATTCTACATTATGTTCAGAAACTATTTGGTCACCGCATGGCGCAACCTTTTACGAAGTAAGGTCTTTGCGTTTATAAACATTTCGGGCCTGGCACTGGGCTTGGGCGTGTTTGCCCTGATTATGTTATGGGTGCGTTACGAAAAAAGCTATAACAGTTTTCATGCGGCTAAAGATCGCATTGCCATGCTGATGGTCAACAAAACCTCTGCTGATAACGAGGTGGCTTCCTTCCCGGCCTGTCCCACTTTGTTGGCCGGTACCTTGAAAAAGGAATTGCCTGCCATCGAATACACTTCCCGAAGTTCATGGGGTGATGTGGTGTTGTTTTCGCATGGAGAGAAATCAATGTCGGAGAAGGGCTTGTATGTGGACCCGGAGTTTTTGAAGATATTTTCTTTTCCCCTGGTAAAAGGAAACGCCGATGTTGTTTTGCACGAGCCCAACACCATGCTGATCTCGGAGTCGGTAGCAAAAAAATACTTTGGTACAGAAGATCCGGTTGGTAAAACCATAACTGTTGAGCAAAAGCAACAGTACAAGATAGAAGGGGTGGTGAAAGACGTGCCGGATAACTCCACGATAAAGTTTGACTTTCTGATGCCCATGAATGATTACATCAAAGCCACAATGGGCGGAGCGGAAAACTGGAGCAGCAATAATGTACGAACCTATGTTAAACTACGGGACGGCGTAAATGAAGCCAACCTCAATGCGGCCTTGAAAAACTTTATGCAGCGGCATACAGATGAACAGGCCAATACCAATATGTTTTTATGGAAGCTAGACGACTGGTACCTGCGGAACGATTTTAAAAACGGTGTTTATGCCGGTGGCGGCCGCATTACCTATGTTCGGCTGTTTGTGGTGATCGCCGTTTTTATTTTGCTGCTGGCCTGCATCAACTTTATGAACCTGTCCACGGCCAAAGCCACCCAAAGGGCAAAGGAAGTGGGGGTGAGAAAAACCATCGGAGCGGGAAGGTGGTCTTTAGTTGTGCAGTTTATCGGTGAGTCGGTTTTGCTGGCCTTCCTGGCCGGCCTGATTGCAATCGTTGCCGTGTACATGGTACTGCCTCCTTTTAATGCTTTTCTCAAAAAAAGCATCAGCATTGATTTTAAAGATCCGGCATATGTACTGGCCTATGGAGGCGTAATTCTGTTAACCGGTTTGCTGGCCGGCAGTTACCCCGCTTTGGTATTGTCTTCTTTTAAACCGGTCCAGGTTTTAAAAAATGTTGCAGATAAAACTTCGGGCAGAACGGTATGGGTTCGAAAGGCCTTGGTGGTACTGCAGTTTGCGGTGTCGGTCATTCTTATTGTAGGAACCATTGTGGTGTACAAGCAAATCAATTTCATTAAAAATAAAAACCTCGGCTACAACAAGGAGAATTTGCTGTGGTTTCCCAATAACATTGCGACAGAAAAAAATAATGCGGCCATCAGTGAATTTTTAAAAGTGCCCGGTGTTTTGAATGTAGCCAGAGCCAGTTCCTCTTTTGTTACAAACAACAGCCGGGGCGGCGATGTTAAATGGCCCGGCAAAAGAGAGGGTCAGGATGTTTTCTTCAGCTACATCATTGGCGATCACGACATCATTCAAACCATGGGCATTGACATGAAAGAAGGCCGTGCCTTTTCAAAGGATTTTACTACTGATACGGCTGCTTTTATCTTAAATGAAGAGGCCGTAAGGCGTATGGGTTTAAAAGATCCGGTGGGACAGACCATTGAAACCTATAGCGGCAAGGGAACGGTGGTTGGCGTTGCCAAAGATTTTCATATTGAATCGATGCACACGCCGATCGCTCCCATTATTATGGGATGCCGGCCGGACTGGACCTGGCTCTATTTTGTTCGTATGGACGGGAAGAATGTGCCCCAAACCATCAGCGGACTGGAAAATGTGTACAAGAAAATGGCGCCCGGCTATTTGTTTGATTACAGTTTTCAGGATAAGGAATACGAGACCCTTTACCGCAGTGAGCAGCAGATTGGCACCCTGGTGAACTGGTTTGCTTTTTTTGCCGTTTTTATTTCCTGTTTGGGATTATTGGGGTTAACCACCTTTACAGTGGAACGAAAGACAAAAGAAATCGGCATTCGAAAAGTATTGGGTGCTTCTGTTGCCGATATTGTGGCACTTATCTCAAAACAATTTCTTGTTCTTATTCTGTTGGCCATTGGTATTGCCAGTGTGCCTGCATGGTATTTTATGAGCAATTGGTTGCAGGCCTATTCGTACCGCATCGAAATGGGTTGGTGGTTCATTGCCCTGGCCGGCGGTATGTCTTTGGCTATTGCCTTGCTGACGATCAGCGTACAAGCGATTAAAGCAGGAATGGCCAACCCGGTAAAAAACTTACGAACCGAATAAACGTATATGATTAAAAATTTTGTGACTCTTGCCTTCCGCAATTTTTGGAGGCACAAGATCTTTTCGCTGATTAATATTCTTGGATTGTCCATTGGCATCAGTGCCGCACTGGTGATTTACCTGGTGGTTCACTATGATTTCAGCTTTGACCGGTTTCAGAAAGACGGAGACCGGATTTACCGGGTGGTGGCCCAAATGCACTTCCCCAACCAAACGTTTAAAAGCTCCGGCGTGCCGATGCCATTGCCCCCGGCCGTGGAAAAAGAGGTGACGGGAGTTGAAATGACAGTGCCCCTGTTTCGTTTGGATGCGGTAAAAATTATGGTTCCTGGCC
>JAEVYV010000040.1 GCA_023392575.1 Bacteroidota bacterium
GCGTTATTGTGAATATGGCATCCATATTGGGGCAGGCTGGCACCCGGTTTTCTCCGGCCTATGTGGCCGCCAAACATGGTGTGGTGGGATTGACCAAAGCCGCAGCGCTGGAATATGCCAATCAGAACATCCGGATCAACGCTGTGGGGCCAGGTTATATCCTTACGCCTTTGCTTACCAATTCGCTTTCCGGCGAACAACTGAATGGACTGGTGCCCCTGCACCCTATTGGCCGTCTGGGCCTGCCCCAGAAAATAGCCGAACTGGTACTGTGGCTGAGCTCCGGCAAGTATTCTTTTGTTACCGGATCTTATTATGCCGCCGATGGCGGTTACCTGGCACAATAAGCTTTTGCTTAAAAACAAAGACGGGATGTTCGCCTTGGTGTTGGCGAATCCCTCGTTTGCACAAATTGGGCAGATAGTGCCTGTTCGCAAAACGTTTAATCAGGAGCGTTGCTTTAATTTTTTGATCTTTTTGACGTCCTCCCCCGTGGCTCTTCTCAGGCTAATGGCAAACCCTCCGCTGGCCGCCAGTGGCTGCTTTAATTTCGATTGGTTGTTTACGATTGCTTTGTAAATGTGATAACTCTGGGGGTTGGTGATGTAATGAGCATCTTTTCCATCCTCGTAAATGGTGGCCACGTAATTTTCATGGGCATCCAAAAAACTAAAATCCACGGTGCTGATCCTTGGGTTTTCATCGGTAATACCGCCCACAAACCATTCGTCCCGGCCCTTGGCTTTGCGGGCAATGGTTAGGTAATCGCCGGGTTCTGCACCCAGTATTTTGGTGTCGTCCCAATCCACGGCCACGTCTTTGATAAACTGAAAGGCATCCGGGAAGCGGTCATAGTTGTCAATAATATCGGCCGCCATTTGCAGGGGGCTGTACATGGTGACGTACAGGGCCAGTTGTTTGACCAGGGTGGTTTTTACAAACCGTTTGTCGCCGGGCTGATAATAATCCAGCCGGGTTTGAAAAATGCCGGGGGTGTAGTCCATCGGGCCGCCCATCAGCCGGGTGAAGGGAAGAATAGTGGTGTGCTCGGGGTTGTTGCCGCCAAAGGTTTCGTACTCGGTGCCCCGGGCGGCTTCGGCGGCAATGGCATTGGGGTAGGTGCGGTTCAGTCCTGTGGGGTGTACCGATTCATGCGAGTTGACCATGATCTTGTAGTGTGCTGCCTTTTGAATGGCCCTGTTGTAATGGTCCACCATCCACTGGCTGTAATGGTGCTCGCCACGGGGAATGATGTTGCCCACATAGCCCGATTTTACAGCGTTGTACCCATGGTTGACCATAAAGCGATAAGCCGTATCTATCCAGCGTTCGTAATTGGTTACGGACGCAGATGTTTCGTGGTGCATAATGATCTTTACCCCCTTTTCGGCCGCATACCGGGTCAGCATGTTCACATCAAAATCCGGATAGGGGGTAACAAAATCAAAAACAAATTCCTTTGACTTTCCAAACCAGTCTTCCCAGCCTTCGTTCCAGCCTTCTACCAGTACGGCATCAAAGCCGTGTTTGGCCGCAAAGTCAATGTATTTTTTTACGTTGGCATTGTTGGCTGCGTGGGTTTTGTTCGGAGGTAATTTTTTATAGTCCGTAATGCCCAGGTGCACATTGTCCACGTCGGCGTAGTTCCAGCTTCCCTGGCCGGGGCAAAACATTTGCCACCACACCCCCACATACTTTATGGGTTTGATCCAGTCGGTAGAGGCATATTGAGTGGGCTCATTAAGGTTCAGAATTAATTTGGAGGCCAGGATGTTTTCGGCCCGGTCGGCAACCACCACGGTGCGCCAGGGAGTGTTGAAAGGGGTTTGGATATAGCCCTTGTTGCCCTGGGCATCCGGCGTTAAATGCGTTTTCAAAACAAAGTTTTTAGGGTCCAGCGCTACATTCATTCCCGCATAACCAATCAGGGCGGCTTCGTGTATGTTGATGTAGATGCCGTTTTGGGTCTTCAGCATCAGCGGCGTTTGCAGGGCCATGGGCACCAGGGTTTGCGAGGCGTTGGCGTCATAGCTTTTGTCAAACAACCCAGGCACGGCCGAAAGGGCGGAGGTGGTGTAGCTGTATTCTTCCGTATCATAGTCGCCGGGAATCCACCAGGCTTTGTGATCGCCGGAAAGAACAAACTGGCTCTCTTCTTCCCTGATGACAAAATAGTTCAGGTTTTTTTGTTGGGGAAACTCGTACCGAAAGCCCAGGCCGTCGTTAAAGACCCGGAAACGAAGAACGATGTCGCGGTTGGCTTTGGGCTGCGAAAGGGTAACGGCCAGTTCGTTGTAGTGGTTGACAATGGTTTTTATCTCTCCCAGCACCGGTTGCCAGCTTTCGTTGACGGAAACTGTTTTCTGGCCTTTAACCACAAAGCCATTTAAAAAAGAAGGAGCGGTGGTCAGGGTTAAGCCCAGCCGGCTTTGGCCGATGACCGGCTGATTTTTGTAGGAGAGCTGGTAATACGGAACACTGTCTTTCAGCTCAAAGCGAAGCTGGACTTGTCCATTGGGCGACTGGATGGTTTGTGCGGCCACAGCCAGGGCCGTGGCCAAAAGCTGTAAAAAGAAGATTGCCTTTTTCATGTGCAGAAGTTTATGAAAGTCTTGACGCAACAATAAAACCCGGGGATAATTAAAGATATAACGACACGTTTATCAAACGAGCACTTGTTGATAAAACGAAACCGGCCCGGTCTTGTTGCAGAGCAGAATTTTTGTATTTTACTGCACGGCTCTTTGTTGTGGATAACCAATTTGGAGCGTCGTCATTAAACAAAAACAGTTCATGCTGAAGGTCAGAAAAGGGTTCATCACCGGCGCTTTGCTTTTTGCAGCCGTGGCCGGTCGTTGCCAAAATCATGAGTTGGATCCAATGTTGTCCGACAGTCTTTGCAAAACCACACGGTCTGCGGACCCCAACCTCTTTTCCCCATTAGGCATTTCGGCTCCTTCGCCGCGCCTGACTGTGGGCCGTTATTTTTATTTATTGGGGGGCAATTTCAAACAAGCCCTTGTTCAGCCCTTTCACATGCAAAAAAAGGACTGGAAATACCTGTCTGTTACCGCCCTTTTGGCCGGCGGTTTGTCGTTTGGCGATGAGCCGGTTCAGCGCTTTGCCTTAAGGCTGCGCACCGAAAACCAGGGCTTGCAAAAAGCCAGCGGCTTTGTTACCAATTTTGGCGACCGTTATGAACTGTACACCCTGGGAGCTTTTGGCGCTTATAGCTTTTTGTTTAAAAAAGAAAGAATGCAAACCACCACCCTGCTGGCCAGCCAGGCTTTTGTGACCAGCAGTGTCTTGGTTTCGGCACTGAAGTTTTTAACGGTACGAACCCGCCCGTCCTATTATCAACAGCTCCAGGAAGCCGAACCTTATTTTTTAGGTCCCTTTGTTGGCAAAGCCGGTTACAACGGCGACCGGACCAATACCTCCTTTCCCTCGGGACATACGGCTTCTGTTTTTGCGGTAGCTACGGTTTTTGCAAAAGAGTACAGGGACCGCCGCTGGGTACCGGCCCTGGCATATGGGGCGGCTACCCTGGTGGGCCTGAGCCGCATTACCGAAAACAAACACTGGGCGACCGATGTTTTTGCCGGCGCTGCCCTGGGTTATGTAACCGGGCTGCAGGCGGTGAACAGTTACCACAGACGTTTTCCGGCCAAAGCCGCTCACCTGGCAAGGCATTTGAATTTTAACCTGCAGTATTCGCGGGGAAGTTTGGTGCCGGGGTTGATCTATAAGATCTGATTCCAGAACAGTCCTTAAGGGTCAGGTTTTTATGAGGATTTTGAATGCTGACGACAGGTGTGTTTGCGAATCACCTAACTTTAAAACGACGGAATACGAAACCATTTCCCACGCTTTAATCAGCGGCCTATGACAAGATGGTGTTGTTCGATGGCTTTTGCACTGATAGCGGTACTGCCCCCGTGTGCCCGTGCCCAAACCAGTCAGGAGGAAAAAACCAACACGGGGATTATTTATTTTGCCTTTGGCTCACAACGCATTTTTTATACACCCGGAGACATCCGGGTGCGGCGGGGCGGCAACCCTTCCTTCGACTTTACCTTGTACGGGGTAAAGGCCAGGGACGAGGGCGGCCTTAAATGGGAAACAGCGCCGCAGTTCTCCTATACCATAGGATACTATTTTGTCCGAAAAAATTTTGGTATCGAATACCACTACGACCACATCAAATACTTTGTTAGGCCCAACCAGGTTGTGCCTATGAAAGGAACCATCAACGGGAAATACTACGATCAGGATACGGCGCTGACCAAGGATTTTTTTCAACTGGAGCACTCCGATGGGGCCAATTACGCCATGGTGAATTTTGTAAAATGGTTCCCCCTGCGGGCCGTGAAAAGCAAAAAAATTTCTTTGAATGTATTGGCAAAGGCGGGCCTGGGTCTGGTAAACCCCAAAACCAATTCAACCATTATGGGCGTCCACCGCGACGACCATTACCACATCTCCGGCTATGTGACAGGCTTGGAAGGCGGTTTGCGCCTGGGCTTTTTCAAACATATTTTTGTTACCGGCACGTTTAAAGGAACCTATGCCAACTACAACGATTTTTTGATTGCCGGCGGCCGGGGCAGTCAAAAATGGTTTGCAGCCCAGTTCAATTACATGTTGGGGGCCCAGTTTCCCTTGTAGGTTGGGTTCAGAAACTTTTGAGTTATTGGTCAATTAGCCTGAGCCATTCTTTGATGACCGCTTCCAGGTCTTTGCCCTGTTTTCACCTTCTTGGGGTGGCAAAGCTATTTATGCCGGTACGTCGTTTTTGCGAAAGTCAAAACCTCCCTTTCTTAAATTGATACCGTATTCCACATAGGCCTTCAGACAGGCCAGAAAATTGGCCCAGCCCTCGGTGTTTCCTTTGAGCCAGTTGATCCCGGCTTCGTTGTTGTCCATGCTTTTTTCCGTTACGGTCACAATCGTGGAGTAGTTTTCGGCCGGGGTTAAGGTCATTTCAACCAGCAGCTCTTTGCCGCCGCCGTCCCAGTAGTAGGAGATGAACTTATCCTGCTCCACACTGCCCACCCGGACGGGTACCTGCATGTCAAATTCGGGAAACTTCCAGGTAAGCTGTTTTCCCGCTTCCATGCGGCCGGTGCTTTCTGAAATAAAATAATTACTCATTTTTTCGGGGCTAACAATGGCTTCAAAAACGTCCGGTGCCGGCTTTTGAATTTGCAGTGCCACTTTTATTTCAAGAGGTGTTGCCATAATGATGATAGGTATTTAAATGGTTTTGTAAATGCGTGTCTGCTATTTTTTCTTTGCTGCTTTTTCGCTGTTTTCTTTGACCCGAAATGCCACAATCTTGGAAATCAGCTCGAGCGGCAGGGGTTGGTTGAACGGGAACTGAACCGAGCCTTTGGCCTGTTTGTAAGCGGCCAGTTCTTTTTTAAATGCCTCAATGCCCGAGGGAACGGGATAAAAGCCAATGTGGTTTTTAAAGGCGCCGAAATGAACCAGGTTTCCGTGTAAAACAAAAGTGGGGAGGGCATATTTAATGGTTTCTTCTGCATCCGGCGCCGCCTGTTTGATCACGGTCCGTATCTGTTGCAACCGTTTTTGGGTTTCTTCGGGGAAACCGGCGATGTATGCGTCTATGTTGTTTTTGCCAGAGTCCATTGTCTTTAATTTTTGGATTGTTTGTGTAACGACCGCAGCCAATCGGTGCACCGCTCGGTCAAGCTTTCGGTTTCGCTTATGTTTAGCGCCAAACCAAAACCATGTCCGCCTTTGGGGTACACGTGCAGTTCCGCCGGTACACCCCGGTCTTTTAAGGCCTGGTAAAACACCAGGCTGTTTTCCACGGCAACGGTTTGGTCGTCGGTAGCATGCACCAAAAAGGCAGGCGGCGTTTCTTTGGTTATCTGCAGTTCGCCCGAGTAAAAACGGGCAAGCTGGGGCTCGGGATCTTCGCCAATCAGGTTGTTTTTGGAACCGGTATGCAGAAAGGGTTGCGACATGGTGATCACCGGATAGACCAGGACCATGAAGTCGGGTCGCGAAGAAAACCGTTCGATCGTGTCTGCGGCCTGGTGGTTGCCCTTGTCGAAATGAGTACCGGCGGTAGAAGCAAGATGGCCGCCGGCAGAAAAACCCATGATGCCGATCTGGTCCGGGTTTAGTTTCCACCTGCCGGCATGGGCCCGCACCATTCGTATGGCCCGCTGGGCGTCCATCAACGGGGATCGGTGCGGCACAACGTTGCTTTTAGAATTGGGCAAACGGTACTTGAGCACCACGGCGGTAATGCCTTTGGAATTCAGCCATTTGGCTATATCGGTTCCCTCCCAGTCATAAGCCAGGATGCCGTAGCCGCCGCCGGGGCAAATCACCACAGCCTGCCCGGTTGCGTTTCGGGCGGAGGGGGCAAAAACGGCTATTTCGGGGTTTTGCACCAGGCTGATTCTGGTGATGTCGGTTTTTTCGGTCTTTTCGGTTTCGGCGGTTTTTTGGTAATTGGGCACCTGTCCGGCCGGCCAGAGGGCCAGGTTGGTTTCCTGTGCGGCGGCGGGCAAACTTAAACCCATAACAGCTGAAAGAATAAAGGGTCTTTTGATCATGTACGATGCGTTGAACGCAGCCTGAAGATAAAATCTTCGGAGGAATAAACATTCGGCCCAACAAATAAAGAAAGTTTTGTGTAGGGTTAAGGAAAAAGCAATTGATTAAACTACCGGTTTGCTTTTGTAGCCGGAGGGTTGTGGTTTCGAAAAACCTTTTCGTTAAACGCCCTGCGAACCTTCGTTTCGTTTATGGTTTGTCGTGGTACGAAAGAGTAGGGCTCAAGCGGCCCGGCTCAAAGTGCATCCGCGGTTGCGGGGGCCTGGCTGGTTTCTTTTTTCAGGGCGGTGGTTTCAAATTCCAGGTAAGCACTGACCCCGCTTCCGGGGCCGGTTTCCATTTCCAGCCGGCCGTTGATGGCCTGCACTTTCGAGTGCAGGCTTTGCAGCCCCATCCCATCGGAAGACAGTTTGTTTTTGGTAAACCCGATGCCGTTGTCTTCCACTGTAACGCAGAGCAGGTTGTTTTGATGGCTCATTTGAACAATTACCTGCGTGGCCCTGGAGTGTTTGAGTACATTGTTCAAAAGCTCCTGTACAATGCGGTACACCGATAGTTCAAAGCTGTCTTTATACCGGCCTATCTCTCCCCACGAGTCGTACTGCACGGCCAGGGTGTTGCTGTTGCTGACGTTGTTGCAATACCGGTGCAGCGCCTCGTCCAGCCCGTGTTGCAGCAGCACCTCCGGCATCAGGTTGTGCGATGTTTTGCGCAACTCCTGCACGGCTTCGTCCAATAGGTGAATGCCTTGCTTGTAGCCCTCCCGTTGCAAAAGCTCCTGGCTGTGAGAGATCAGGCTGTTGAAATGCATTTTCACTGCCGCCAGCATGCCCGCCACGCCATCGTGCAGGTCTTTGGCAATGCGGCTGCGTTCCTTCTCCTCGCCCTGCATCAGGGCCTGCAAAACCTGGATTTCTTTTTCCTGATGCATGAATCTTATTTCCCTTGCCAAAGCAGTTTTTTTATTGCGGTATTGCAAATACAAAATGACAGCCACCAGTGCGGCCACAATTAAGCCCGCCAGAAAAAAGTACATATACAGGCGGCTTCTTTTAACCTCTATATCCTTTTGTGCCAACTGCAATTGTTTTTCCGAAAGGGATTTTTCTTTTTGTGCCGTTTGGTATTGAATTTCCAATTCGGCTATTGCCTCCCGGTTTTGCTGACTTAAAATGGAATCTTTGTATTCCAGCGACTTTGCAAAATAGTCATAGGCCTGTTTGTATTGCCCTTGGGCATACTTTACCTCTGCAAGTCGCCCATAAATGTTTCTGCCAAAAGCGATATTGTCTACCCGGTTAAACTCCTTTAATCCCTGCTCAAGCAAAGCTTCTTCCTTTCTGTATTCCTTTTTATCATGATAGGCATCAGCCAGGTCTAAAAAGGAAGTAATGTAAAGTTGCTGGTCACTGTTCTTGGCATGCCTCATAGAAGCTCTTGCAGCATAAATGGCCGAATCCAGCTTGCCCAAAGCAGTGTACGAAACCGAAAGAAGATGATAGGCTTTGGCCAGGGGGATCGGATCTTTCTTCACGATCGCCAACCGGGTAGCTTCTCTGGATGTTGAAAGAGATTGATCGTACTCCTTATTTGTAAAATAGGCATGGCTAAGACTAACCATGGAAAGCACCAAACGAGAGGTGTCATTAATTTCTTTGGCAATACGGATGGCCTTAGTGCCATACGCTACAGCCTTGGTGATGTTCCCCATGTTTCCATACAGCCCGGAAATGTTTCCGTGCAAAAGAGCATACGTTGACACTAAGTCGTTTCGGATAGCAGCTTCCTGGTTTTCGGGTGTACTGGCTTCAAACTTTTTTATTCCAAGCAGGTAATAGTGTATGGCACTATCCGCTTTGGCAAACTGCCGGTAGTTAGCGCCAATGTTATTATAGCATACGAGA
Source organism: Bacteroidota bacterium (assembly GCA_023392575.1). Taxonomy (GTDB): domain Bacteria; phylum Bacteroidota; class Bacteroidia; order Chitinophagales; family Chitinophagaceae; genus Flavisolibacter. The sequence continues at coordinate 8,499 of JAEVYV010000040.1, forward strand.
ATGTCTTTAAGATGGGCGCCTTTTTCATAATACGAAATGGCCTTGCGGTAATAGCCGATGGCTTCTTTATAATCTCCTTCCTGCCCCTTCACATAACCAATTTTTCTAAGGCCGGTAGCCAGGCCATAATCGTAGCCGAGTTTTTTACTGAGGGTTATCGTGGTTTCAAAAATTCCAATTGCCTTTTGATTATCGTTATCCAGTAGATTATTCCCATACGCCTGCAACCTGTCCACCTTTGCTGTGTCATCTTTTGCAGCAAGCAACGGTGCAAGCTCCGTATCCTGGCCAAACACCAGAAACGGGATACATAAATAAGCAATGGCAACAGATAGGCTTTTATACATGGAGGGCACTGGTTTTAATTATTTTGGTTCAATATACAATTGACTGAAAAACGAACTTCATTTTAGAAAATCATTCTACCCCGGTAACAAATGTAGCGGGCAGCCGACGTTAATTGCAACCCGTTGGGCCCTTTTTAAAAACGGGAGCAGAAGACTCTGCCCCCGTTTATGAAACACACATGAAAACTACTGTCGTACAAAGGGCAGCGTAAGGGTCATCCTTCCGTTTTTGTCCCGAACCGATACATAATACACGCCGCTTTTTAAGTGATGGGTATGTACCACCGGCATGGCCGATGCAATGGGGGCAGTGTACCACACCCGCCCCGCGGCATCGGTAACGGTCAGGGCACCTCCAAGGTATTCGGCCGAGCACCGCAATTGCAGCCTGTCTTGAACGGGGTTTTGGAGGATTTGCACCTTGCGGGGGTCCGTAGTGGTTATTTTGAGGTTCTTTGAATACGAGATTTTGCCGTCGCGGTCCACTTGTTTGATCCGGTAGAAAAAGGTTCCGCTGCCCGCAGCGTCCGTGTAAGAATAGGAACGGCTTGTGGCGGAATTGCCGGAAGCAGGTAGGTTGGCTACACCTGCATAGTGCACTCCGTCCGTACTTCTCTGAACCTGAAAATAATCGGTATTGATTTCCTGCGCGGTGGCCCATTCAAGGGTCACCATGCCGTTTTTTTCTTTGGCCGTCACATACAGCCAGCTTACGGGCAAGGGGGAAGAAAGGATGGCGCTGGCTTTTAAAACATCCGTTGTGTTGTAAACCGGGGCGTCGGTGCCGTTGTATTCAAACACGCTAAAATAATAGGTTTTGTTTGCCTCCAGTCCGGTTATGGTAACGGAGCTGCCCGATCCGGCATAAACCACATACTCACCCATTGCCAGTTGCGGCCCGTTTTTAAACACGCTATTTGCAGCATACTTGCTCAACACAGAAGGCTGGGCCGTGACTTCGGAGCCTTCTTTGGCCACCACCAGCCTGCCCTCGCCATTGCCC
>JAEVYV010000076.1 GCA_023392575.1 Bacteroidota bacterium
ATATTGAGCAGGCCGATATTGTCATTTCCCTCATGCCCCCGGCTCTGCATATTTTAATTGCAAAGGATTGCGTTCGATATAAAAAAAACCTGCTGACCGCATCTTATGTGGATGAGCAGATGAAGTCGTTAAAAACTGCGGTAGAAGAAAACGGACTCTTGTTTTTGTGCGAGATGGGCCTGGATCCCGGCATCGACCACATGAGCGCAAAAAAAATGATCGATACCATTCACGAAGAAGGCGGAACGATCGATTCGTTTTTTTCTCATTGCGGCGGACTGGTGGCCCAGGAAAGCGATAGCAACCCCTGGCATTATAAAATTAGCTGGAACCCCCGCAATGTGGTGATGGCCGGCAAGGCCGGTGCTGTTTTTAAAATGGAAGGGCAAATTGTTGAACTGGGCTACGAAGATCTGTTTGCACAAAAAAGATACGTTCCCGTACCGGGTCACGAAGTGTTGTGCTGGTACCCCAACCGCGACTCGCTGAGCTATATTCCCCTCTATGGCTTGGAAGAAACAGCTACCTTCATCCGCACCACGCTGCGACACCCCGATTTTATCTACGGTTGGAAAAACATCATAGATCTGAAGCTGACCGGTGAAAATGATTGGTATGAAACCGACAACCGGTCTTTGGCTTCCTTCTTTAAAGAACACATGGACAAGCATGGCTTCAGCGAGTGGCTGGAACAAAAACTTCACGATCAGTTTGATGCCACCAAGGGCTTGCTGGCTGAGCTAGTGAACCTAGTGGAACTGGAACAACAGGCGGCCGAAAAAGGAATTGAGCAGCCGGACGAATTCATGATGGTGGATGATAAGGGCGATTTAAAAAAAGTGGACATCGATGATTTGAAGATCAATGCTGCGGCTACCCTGGCCGATAAAATGCACGATGCCAGCCTAACCCTGAAGCAGTTGTTTTATTTGGGCATGGATGATGAGCAAACGCAAATCAACAAAGGAAAATGCAGCGCTGCCGATGTGTTGCAGTTTGCCCTGGAAAAAAAACTGGCTCTTCAACCCGGCGACAAAGATCTGGTGGTGATGCTGCACGAAATTGGGTTTACCAGGGAGGGACAGAAATACAAGTCAACCAGTACTTTGATTTTGAACGGAGAGAATGATGTGCAGACTGCCATGGCTAAGACCGTTGGGCTGCCTTTGGGTGTTGCTGCCAAATTAATTCTGGATGGGGTTATTACAGCAAAAGGCCTGCACATTCCCATTACCAAAGAAATTTATGATCCCGTGTTAAAGATGCTGGAAGAAAACGGAATTATGTTTAAAGAAGACATCCATCCGGTGCAGTAAGCTGCTAAGGCTGCAAATGACTAAACAAAATCCTGAAGCAACTCTTTTACTTTCACCATCCCTTCTCCTGCCGGTTTTTCAATGGCCGTTACATTGTAAAGCGATGTGGTGTAGGGAATTTTCTTGTCCACAATAAATTTGGGAATGGGCCAAGGAGCATAATCCACCAGGCCTGCCGCCGGATAAACCACCAGAGAAGTTCCAACAATCAAAAACAAATCGGCTGTTTTGGTGATGCGAATAGCTTCTTCGATCATGGGCACCGGTTCTTCAAACCAAACAATGTGCGGCCGAAGCTGGCTTCCGTCTTCGGCCCGGTCGCCCAGGCAAATGTCACCGGCGACCGGATAAACCAACGATTCATTTTTTTCGCTGCGCATTTTTAAAATCTCGCCATGCAGGTGCACCACTTTGGTAGAGCCTCCTCGTTCGTGCAGGTCATCAATGTTTTGGGTGATGACCGTTACATCAAAATTTTTTTCCAGTTCGGCTAAAGCCACGTGAGCCGCATTGGGCTGCGCTTCCCTTACGCCTTTTCTTCTCATATTGTAGAATTCCAGCACCAGGGCCGGGTTTTTTCTCCAGGCTGTTGCGGTTGCCACTTCGTTAATATCATATCCTTCCCACAAACCATCCGAATCACGAAAAGTTTTCAGGCCGCTTTCTGCGCTAATGCCTGCACCGGTTAGAACAACGAGTTTCTTTTTGTTCATAACCAAAAATAGGCAGGAATGATCTTGTCGGGCAATGGAATATGATTTGCATAGGTTCTTGGCAAATTCCCTTTATGAAGGAAGAGGTTCGTTTTGTAGGGCTTTCGGGTAGTTTACGCAAAGGTTCGTTTAACACCATGCTTTTACATAATGTGAGGGAGCTTTTGCCTGCTGATGTGACGATGGAGATCGTTTCTATTGCCGAGATCCCGGTTTATAACGGCGATCTTGATTTGCCCCTGGCCAAAGAACGGCCGGCTCCGGTAACAACATTCAGAAATAGTCTGGCAAATGCAGATGGGCTTGTTATCGTTTCTCCGGAATACAATTATTCCATTCCCGGTGTTTTGAAAAACGCCATTGACTGGGCTTCCCGCGGCGAGGATTCTCCGCTGCTAAAAAAGCCGGTTGCGGTTATGGGCGCCACTCCCGGCATGTGGGGAACTGTTCGCATGCAGCTGGCGTTTCAGTCGGTTTTTTTGTTTTTGGACATGAAACCGGTACTAAAGCCCGAAGTGCTAATTGCTTCTGCTGCAACCAAATTTAATGAACAGGGAAAACTGACCGATGAAAAGGCAAGGGAACTCATCACAAAAAAATTAATGGCATTGAAAGAACTGGTGCTTCGGTTGCGAACGAAACACGCTGGTGTGGAGGCCGGCTGAGTGGTTGAAGCAGGAATTTTTTGTTCACCTATAAAAACAAGAGAAATGGCAGATCAAAGATTTGAAATTGTATTGGACGGTGTTCCTTACGCGGTCTCTGCAACACCGTTTGAATTCAATACAGAAACAAGATACCGGGTAAAGTACAATGGCAACGAGCATATATTCACCTGGGACTCCAGCCTGGGGCGTCTGACGTCTATAGACGATGATGCGGGAGATATTCCGGATGCCCTTGAAGAAGCCATTGCGCAAAAACTTCAGTTCTCCAGAAAGATTTAGATTTGAGCAGGACAACCAGCAAAAATGCCCGTTCAGGAAAACGGGCATTTTTGCTGGTTATTTTTTGTTGGACAGTTCCAGCACTATCTCCCATTCTTCATCCGTGACCGGCTGCACAGAAAGGCGGCTTAAGCGCAAAAGAGCCATATCTTTCAGTCGCGTTTCTGCTTTTATTTGTTGCAGGCTTACCGGAGCTTTTAATTTCTTCAACGGTTTTAAATCAACCACCACCCAGGCTTCCTCCGTTGTGGTGGGATCCTGGTACGCTTCTTTTACCACTTTGGCAATGCCCACAATTTCCAGTCCTTCGTTGCTATGATAAAAGAAAACCTCGTCTCCTTTTTTCATTGCTTTTAAATTGTTGCGGGCGGCGTAGTTGCGAACGCCATCCCAAAATGTTTGTCCGTCTTTTACAAACTGATCCCAGCTGTATTTGAATGGTTCGGATTTGACCAACCAGTGCGCCATAGTTCATTTATTGGGTTGAAGAAGACTGTTAAGGCATTATTATTTTGCCGGTCCGTATTTTTCCTGCCAGGCCATAATACCGCCCACCACATTGCAGGTGTTGGTAAAACCCAGTTGGTCCAGCACCATGCACGCCATCATGCTGCGCTGGCCACTGCGGCAATGCACAATTACTTCTTCCTCTTTCAGATCTTCCAGTTCTTCTACCTGCATGGTTTGGATCTTGCCCAGGGGAACCAGCCTGCCGCCCAAATTGGCTTCGGCGTATTCGTGCGGTTCGCGGCAATCAATAAGGTTGATCTTCTCGCCGCTTTCCATTCTTTGTTTTAATTCTTCTACGGTAATATTTTTCATTGTGGGTAATCTAGTGGTGATTGATCTATATGTTTTGGCGAATCCATGATCGGTTTTTCAAGGCTTAGCCAGATATCGATCATTTGCCCCTGGCGAATGCGGAGCTTTGCACCGTCCTGGGTCCGGGGCATAGGGCTTTGTTTGTACACAAAAGAAGTGGCTGTATCGCGAACATTGGGATCGACAATGACCAGGCCCGATAATCCCTGGGCGTCCAGTAATACCCTGGCTTCTTCGTAGCTCATACCAATCAGGTCGGGAACATTCATGTCTTCTTCTCCAAGTCCGCTGCCCAGAACCAGCCCAACAGAGCTGCCTACCTTGATCTTGGTGCCGGGCTTTATGGGAGCCCCGTTATACATTTGATCGAGAACCGAGTTTTTTGCAAAATCAAACCGGTAGGATGTATCGCCGATTTTTAATCCCAGGTTTTTCAGCACCATTTCTGCGTTCCGGTAACTGGAGCCCAAAAGGTTGGGCATCTCAATTTCGGGAGCTTCAAAGCGGTTGATCGTTACATATACCGTCCTGTTGATCTTCACCACCGCATCGGCTTCCGGCACCTGGCGTATCACAAAACCGGGTGGCAGGGAATCATAATAAACAGAGTCCTGCACCACAATGGCAAACCCCTGGTCGTTCAGGGCTTTTTCCACATCATTGATGTTTTTTCCGATTACCGCCGGCACGGCCCGTGCCTCTCCATGTTTGGTAAGCCACCGGAGCGATAGCACAAACAGGACGATGAGGATGATCACGATACCGACGGCAAAAGCAATATTCACCCAGAGCGGACGGCGTGTAATGTATTTGATCATGCGGGTTTTTCTGTTTCGGGGTGCAAGATATAAAATTGGCGGATAGGCAATAGGGAATGATCAATGGGGAATCGTTAAGACTCATAAAAAAATTACAAGCCGGCATCGGACCCCAGCCGGGCAACGGTAAACTTGCCCGGCCAATTCATTTCCAGTGACCTGCTTCTGCCAAAGGCCCTGGGACCCTGGCAGCGTTTGCCTTGTCCGTTAATGATTCTCCAACGCCTCTTCCAGCAAATCAGAATAAAAATTCTGCAGGTCTTCGCCCCGGGCCCTTACCTGTTGCGGAATCACGCTGGCCTCACTTTGACCGGGAATGGTGTTGATTTCAAGCATATACGGCTTGTTTTCCCCGGCGTTGTAAATAAAGTCGATGCGCACCACGCCCCGGCAATTGAATACCTGGTAGATCTTCTTTGCAGTGGCTTCCAATTGCCCTTTCCAGTCGGCGCTGATTTCCGCCGGAGTAATTTCGGTGGACTTTCCCTCATACTTTGCTTCGAAATCAAAAAAGTCCTTCTCTTTGTGGGCAATGACTTCGGTAATGGGCAAAACCGTGATC
>JAEVYV010000193.1 GCA_023392575.1 Bacteroidota bacterium
GGTAGTGAGCAAATCAACCGCACCCTGGAAGAAAAGATCGGGGCCCTGATTGACAAGATAGAAGAAAACAACCGGGTCAACCGGGAAACCATCACCACCAGCCTGAAAGTGTTTTCGCAGGAACAGCAGGGCAAGCTGGAAGAACTAAAGCGGGACCAAAAAGAGCAGGCCGCCCAAACCATGGAGCAACTGGAAAAAATCACCGCCCGGGTGGAAGAGCGGCTTACAGCGGTAAACGAACAGGCAAAGGCGGACGGCAGCCTGTTGCGCCAAACCCTGGACGCTTCTTTCCAGGGCTTCAATAAAACCTTTAAAGAAAGTGTGGGAGAGATGAACAGCCTGCAGCGGGAACGGTTTGGCCAGTTGGAAGAAAAACAACTGCGGCTGGTGGAAAGCACCGAAAAAAAGCTGGAGCAAATGCGGGAAACCGTGGACGAAAAGCTGCAAAAAACCCTGAGCGAACGCTTGGGCCAGTCCTTTGAGCTGGTGGGCAAACAACTGGAAAGCGTACAGAAGGGATTGGGTGAAATGCAAACCCTGGCCCAGGATGTGGGCGGATTGAAAAGGGTGTTGAGCAATGTAAAGATGCGGGGCGGGTTTGGAGAGGTGCAACTGGCCATGCTGCTGGAAAACATTTTGGCTCCCGACCAGTACGAAACCAACGTGCGGGTCAAGGAGGGCTGCACAGAAGTCGTGGAGTTTGCCATTAAAATGCCCAACAAGGAAGGCGACCGCAATTTTGTTTGGCTGGCCATTGATGCCAAGTTTCCCAGGGATGCCTATGAACACCTGCAGTCGGCTTACGACACAGGAGAGGCGGTTCGGATAGAAGAAGCCCAGAAGAACCTGGAAACCACCATTAAAAAAATGGCCAGGGACATTTGCGATAAATACATCAATCCACCCAATACCACCGATTTTGCCATTCTCTTCCTGCCCTTTGAGGGCATTTATGCCGAAGTGGTGCGCAAGGCCAGCCTGCTGGAAGAGATCCAGAAGCAGTGCAGGGTGGTGGTTACCGGTCCAACCACTCTGGCGGCCATCCTCAACAGCTTGCAAATGGGTTTCCGCACCCTGGCCATTCAAAAACGAAGCAGCGAGGTGTGGACCATACTGGGTGCAGTAAAAAAGGAATTTGAAAGCTTTGGCGGTATGTTGGAGAAAGCCCAAAAGAACATACAAACGGCCAGCAACCAGATCGACGAAGTAATGGGTAAGCGAACCCGGGCCATTCAACGGAAATTAAAAGGGGTGGAAGCTTTGAGCGAAGGAGATAGCCGGGTATTGCTTTCCGATGTCACCACAAAGGAGCTGCTGGACGATGAGGAAGGTTAGGTTCAGCACACTGCATGGCCGAAGGTTGGGTCATTTTTTAGAGGTGGATTTGAACTAACTTGCCACATGAATCCTGCAATTGTTTCTGTTTTCCGGCTTGGTTTCCTGAGTCTTTTTCTTTTTGTTTTCTCCTGCACCAACGAGCCGCCTGCTGCCGTAGCGGCAAACGAAGGCCGGGTGGTGGCCATAGCCGACGGGGATACCTTTACCTTGCTGACAGACGACAAGCGGCAGGTAAAGGTGCGCCTGCATGGGATTGACTGCCCCGAGAAAAAGCAGGATTTTGGCCAGGTGGCCCGGCAAAGACTCAGTGAGCTGGTATTTGACAAACGGGTACGCCTCAACATAAAAGATACAGATCGCTACGGCAGAACGGTGGCGGTTGTGTACCAGAACAATGCCTGTATTAATGAAGAATTGCTGAAGGAAGGGCTGGCCTGGCATTATACCCGCTACGATCGCAACCCGGAGTGGGAACGGCTGGAAAAAGAAGCCCGCAGGCACAAGGCGGGACTCTGGCGGCAGCCCCATCCCACGCCGCCCTGGGAGTGGCGAAAAGAGCATTAGCCGGCCCAAAACCACTGGCTGGTATAACAACGTTCCCAATCTTATTGTTTGCATTTATTTGAGGGCTTTTGAAAACCCACTCTTCGGTTGGGGAAGTATGCCTTTGGTGGGTTTGAGAGCCCAACCGGTTTTGCCGGTTTATTTAAAAAAATGCAGGCTTGTCGCCCGGTGCTTTAAAGAAGAATGAAGCAGAAAGGTAGTTTGAAGAACTGTCATTCTAAAGGCGGAGCATGGGGAACGACCTGAAAAAGGATAACCAGCGCCTGACCGACCGGGGTGTATCCTTCATGAAGTCCACTCAATGGGCCCACCAAACTGGCCGTGCTGAATGATACTGCGACAAAAACATTCAGTTGTATGAAATGATTTAACCAAAATGCAGTAAGAACGAAAAGGCCGCCATGTTTTCGTATTTCCCCGCTAGGGGAAGAATTCCGTTTCGGGGAAATACGAACCTTTTTTAGAAGAACTGCGACACACAGCGATCTGCCTCGATTTTTCAGCGAAATAAAAGGATTGCAACCGTGCAGATCGCTGAGATTTTTTACTTTTGCTCCATGTCCGACTTCTCCGTACCCATGACCGTTGACAGCGGTAGCTATGTATTTGCTTTTACCTGTATTAAAAGTTCCTCCTCAGAAAAGTATTTTATCAAAGTGCGCCAGGCATTCAACGATGTGGCGGCTTTCGAAATGAAACAAACGTACTCGGGCGACTGGAAAGTGACCGAACCGGTTCCGGCCTGGATCCGGGGGATTGAAGGCGAGTTGTCTGCGTCCATCAAGGCCCGGCTCAGTGAGGTTTTGAATCCGTAAACCATTCCCAGCCAGTTTAGGGCATCCGCAAGGACTCCTGGTCTGCCTACCTTTATAGCGAGGGCCTCTCGTGTAACAGTAATGTCTAGACGGTCCCTTTGCAACTCTATTTGATCGTCTATCACATTTACGCCTATGTGAACAATAGCGGCTTGCAATTTTGTGTGCCTAAATAATTCACATATGAAAAAAGCCGCCTTGCTAACCTTATTGCCTGTGCTTTTTGTTTTTGTCGTTCGTGCGCACAGGCCCAGCGCAGGAAAACAGGCAGCTCGCAGGAAGAGCAAAGCCGCGTGGGCAGCGGCCAACAATAAATGAATTGAACAAGCCCCTATTCTGGGGCTTGTTCTTTGAAGTATCCCTGCAGTCCTTGGGTCCGTGGATGGCGTTGCTTGTTAAAGGGATGGGCGCCCACCTGGGCTCGTCGGCAAACGGTATTGGATCTGGCTCTTGCTGTTATCCTTCCATTCTCTTTACTGCGACAAACAAAGGGCTTCTTCCTATCTTAGCCCCGAACCAAAAACTATAGAACTTATGAAACTTCTGTTTTATCTCGTATCCTTTGTGCTGCTCGGCTGCAATCAGGCCGGATCTTCTGTCGCCACCAAAGAAAAAGGCCACCTGTATCTGCGTACGTTTTTGTGGACGGGCATGTACGGCAGCAACCTGGATATTTCGTGGATCTTTTTAAGCGATGATGGTAAGATTGTTAGAAACCCCCGTTACGGTGTTAACCCCGTGCAGTGGGAAAAAGAAATGCAGGAGAACGCAGCCAATGTAGGTCGGTATACAGAAGAAAAAGACAAGCTGGCCATAACCTGGAGCGATGGAAAAACGGCTTCCTGGGGCATAGAGAAAAAGGACGGAAAACTGTCCATTATTGACGGAGGCATTGTGTCGGAGCCGGAAGCCATGCCGCCACATTACCGCATAGAAGGACAATATGCTGCGTCCACTGTGCTGCCCAATGTGGCCAGTACCCAAACCCTGGTATTTCAAAAAGATGGCAGCTTTACCATGAACAACCTTGGCACTGTCAGTACCGCCGACGTTGCCGCGGCCTCCGAAAATAACAAGCAGGGCACTTACGACATCAGCGGCAACACACTGAGCTTTAAGTTTTCCAACGGCGAAGAAAAAAAATCGGTGATTTGTATCTGGAATATGAACGGCCAGAAAAACCTGGTGATCAATTCAGCTTATTATCCCCAGGAAAAATAACACAAGGGAAGGAGGTGAAGGAATGGATAGCCTTTCGCTTCAGCTTTTCCGTTTTCTAAAGGATCGGCACGGCTGCCAGGGCGCTGCCGATCCTTTTGCTTTTGGCTACGCAGAACTACGTAGGCTTTTGTAAATTCTGCTGCTAGTGCGCCCATTTTGTTCCTTCCTTTTTTATGCTGCCGTGTCCAACAACGCATCTTTGCACCAGCAAACCAAAGCAGCCAATCCAAAAGGGGTAGCCCCCATTGCCTGTGAAAAACACCCAATCCAATCCTTGAAAAACAAACCGTCCTTGAAAAAACCGCTGTTTTGGTTTAACGTCCACCCGAACCCCCGCCATGCGGGGATTCGGTGTTGATAAGCATAATCCCTTAGCAAGTCAATAAAGTCTTTTATTCCTTCCGCAGGAAGCCGGTCATATCATATTTTTTTAGGTAATTATATACAACTTTAACCCATTCCTCCTTTCATCGGGCTTGTGGTTGAGAACCCAAATGCACGTCTTTCATATTGAACTACTTACAATTTGATTTCAAACATTGACGTTGATAAGTCTGAAAGAATTTGACCAACCATCATAAATAAGGGTGAAATACCGAAGAAAATCTCTTCCCAATATCGCTTTAAAATTTTCGTTGGAGAAATCTCTACCTATTAAATTGAGTGGTAGGCCAATTTGTCTAAAAATGCTGTGATACACAATACACTTGGCCTTCTCCGTATTAATGACACCGCCAATACCTTGTCCTTTAAACCCTCCTTCAATTTTATCCAAGTTTAAGTCGTCAATGAATGGCGTATGTAAAGATGAGATATCTGCTCCGGTATCAATTAGAGCAGAAAGGGTATGAAATTTTACGAGGGTTTTATTATTATGCCATGCTCTTAGGTCTTCTAAGCTTTTAAAAACTTCTACGTTGATGATAGGCCCTTCAACAGTTATATTTCCGGTAATCTGTAGTGTGTTTTGAGTTGATTCTGCCATTTCAAAATCGATTTCTTTAACTGTAAATTCAGTTTGGACGGATTCTTTATAAAGATGATACATATTTAAAAAGCTTTGTTGATAAATAGTATCATCAGAATTTTATTAAGTAAACACTTAAATCTCTACCAAAGCACTCACCGAAACTTTCAATCTCTTTGCAATCGCTACAATATGAGAGATTGAACAATTCACAGTCCCCGACTCACATTTCGCCACATACGGCTGTGAGAAGCCAAGGTCATTTGCAAGTTCTTCTTGGGACACACCTTTTTCTTTGCGAATCTTCTTAAGGTTCGCCCCGAACTTTTTGAGGTACTTATCGTCCCTGTAATACACAGGAACAAAAAGAGGTTATTGCAGTTTCTTAATTAATATCAAATTTGATATATTTGAGGGAGCCAAAACTATTTTATGCGCCAACTTGCTGTATTTCTATTCATATCCTCCTCAATTGCATCCCTAGGGCAAGAAAACAAACCTATATTTCCTATCTATGATAAGGTGGATGTGCAACCAAGTATTAATTCTAAAGCTTGGAGAATCCATCTAATGGAAAAATTGAGTACTGAAAACAAAAAGGCTGTTGCAAAAGGATTACGGGTGGGCCAATATACCATCACAGTTAGGTTTTTGGTAAACACTGATAGCACTGTTTCTGAAGTAAAAGCTGTAAATGATTTGGGATATGGTTTAAGTCTGTCTGCCGAAGAACTTGTGAAGCATGGCCCAAAGTGGAATCCTGCAAGTATTAACGGGAAAAGCGTTTCAGCCTATCATAACCAAGCAATCACGTTTTTCGTTACGCAAGATGAAATCGATGAGTATACTGCCAATAGGCCTATCCAAACAATAGCCCCAAAAAACAAACCGCTTGCTTCCGAAGACAAAAAAGCAAATCAAACTTCAACTTCTCTTCAAGAAGTTAAAGCCAAACCTTCAGTTAAGAAAGTATCAAGCCAAGCTGATATTCGAAAGTTATCTGATGAAGATATACTTAGCCGTCTTATTGGTTACGAGTTTACAGATAAAGAAGGAAGACCCAAATACATTCTGCGTGTTTTTGCAAAAGATACATTCCAATTGTGGTTCAGTAATGATAAGCCAGATGATTATTCCAAGGAACTGCAAACATCACTGCGAAATGGTTACAGTTATCAAAGGTTAGTCAAGGGTTCATATAAAATTTATCGGGCTAATATTAAGCAAATGGGCCGGGGCCTTTTCAATCAACCAGTCACAAATGAATTCGGGGAAACATTACCAGTATTTATTTATATCAAGTATTATATTGTCTTTACTGGAACTGATGAAAGCGGCCAGACATATAATATGTGTACACGTCTTTATCAATTGTTCGACCATAACAAAATGGATAGATGGTATTTGAGCTTTACCAATGTTGTCGACGGCTTAGATTGTCGCTGTTCGCAGGGTAATGGGAAAAATCGTGATGTCTGGATTCAAGGCTTTTACTTATAAAAGCAGATTAAGTGATTAAGAGAAGTTCACCCATTTTATCTTTTTGGATAAGACAATCGGGAATATTGACATTTGCTTTGGAAAGGTTCACAACCTCCAATCTTGGGAAGTCACAGAGAATGGAAAGGTCTTGGTCACCAGTTCCGGTAATAACAAGCAGGGTAACATCTTTTGGAATTTTCGAGAAATCATCATCTGCCGCAATTTCGAAATGAAGAGAATGGTAGTCATCTTGGGTCATGAAGTCATGGTCTTCAAATTCCGGGGGAATTCTGTATTGCTCCATGAGAGTCTGGATTCTATAAAGTTGTTTTCTTAATTTGTTCATAGCCACTATTTCTTATAAATATGACATACTCGGAAAAAATCCAACTTATACTCGACTATGAAGTCGAGTTTGTCCGCTTTGGTCACGTCTACTTTTCCAGACCTTCAGTAGATTGCGAATCCTTGTTTAAGCAAAAAAAACATTTATTTGAAGAGCAATTGAGACAGGATTTAGAAGCAGATGAAGTCAAGACAATGTTCTATACTTTAACCAAAACAATTTATATCGCTCACATTAGAGAAATCAGAGACGGTTGGAAATGGCAAATAAAGATTGAGCCTATCAAGCCGAAAGAAATAGAATCATGAATTTTTCCTTTTCTTTTTCGCTTTTTTAATAGCTTTCTCAACGACTTCTTTTGGTGTAGTTACAATTTTCCTCATGGCCTCATCGAAAGCCGATGCCGAGTTAGAAGGGAGTGTTTTCTTTTTCGGTTTCATTCTGAGCCTCAATGTTACTGCTTTTCCCGGTAAGTTCCTTATAGGTTAGGCGGCAGAGCGCATTTTTGAGTGATTCATTGAACCGTTGTTCATTTGGTATCTTCCTCATGTTATACCGGAAAGCAAATTCGTCACAATAGCGGTGAAGGTGTTTGGTTGAGACCTGATGGTAGATGCCGATGATGCCACGCTTGAGAAGAGACCAAAACCCCTCGATTGTATTAGTGTGAAATGCTCCTCTTGCGTATTCCTCATTCTTGTGTTCAATAATAATATGGTGAAAATGCTTGGGCATTCTCTTATAGCCGAGCCACTCATCGGTGATTATAATTGACCCCGCAGAAATCATGTCATTAATAATTGGCTGTATGGTGGAAGATTTGGTGTCCTTAACCACAGTTGCATGAAGTTTTCCTCCGGTCTGTATAAGCCCAAGAACAGGAGTCTTGTCCTTCACACTTCTTCCTTGAGAGTTCTTAATCTTCTTGTCTGAATGACGATTTTTATTCTTGCCACCCACATAAGTCTCGTCGGCTTGGAAGACACCTTCGATTTTATTTTCAAACGATTTCACCTTAAGAGCAAACCTTATTCTCTGCGCCATGAACCATGCTGTCTTCTGTGTAACACCAATATCACTTGCAAGTTGAACAGAACTAATCCCTTTCTTGTGAGAAGATATAATATACACAGCCATAAACCACTTCTGAAGCGGAATATTGGTGTTCTCGAATATAGTTCCCCGGATGGCTGAAAATTGTTTGCGACACTTGGCACATTTGAAACGCTTGTTCTTTCCTTTAAGTTCATAAACTCTATCATGACCACAGAAAGCACAATGAACGCCCCCTCCCCAACGCATTTGTGTGAGATAGTCCAGACAAACTTGCTTGTCTTCAAAGAATTTGCTTACCTCGATAAGATTTGTGAATTTGCTCATACCAAACAATAAAAAAATTTAGTGATAAAGTCAAATGGAAGGGAACGAACAGTGAGGTGGAGATTGGATTTGCCACAACAAAGATATATCAAATTCCACAAAAGTGTCAATTTGTTTGACACTATCTTTGTTAATACATTTGTAACAATGACACTTTATCAAGCCATAGAACATCTCATAAATTCTGAGGACTTCAAGAATAAAGCGAAGCAGAAAAATTCCACCGGAAGCAAATACAGAATGTTCCTTAGCCGTTACAAGAATGGAGATTTAAAAAACGGTGCAGCCGTTGATTTCCTTATTGGACATGGGTATAAGATAGAAGTCAAAAATCCTAAATGATTTCTTTTCTATCTTTAAGAAAAAAGTATGGAGTTCCATATATTTCTCAAAAACGAAGCAGAAAATAGATATAACCTCTTGTGTGTTCAAGAACTTCCTGTTCGCCTTATCGTAGGTGATATTATCTCACATCAAGGAAACCGATATAGAGTGGTAGTTGTGTCAATCGAAGAAAACTTTCTTCAGGCGGGAGTCATTCCTTCTCCTGAGCCGATTTATGGGCTTCGTTAGCCATCCTTGTCAAGTCAAGCCACTCCAAGGAAATAGTTTGAATTCGATTTAGTTCATGGATGATGCGAATAATTTGCCATTCGGTTCGGCTCTTATCCATAGCCGAGAATTCCAATTCCGATAACTTCTTCAATATATCTTCATAACTCATTCAAATAAATATCTTCACATTGAGAATAGGTTGGAATTTCATGAATGGGTTAAAGTTGTATATAATTACCTTTTTTTATATTTTGGAATGTGTTTGATCGCCCTGAAAAATAAAAACCGGTTTTTATTTTTCAGGGCGGCGGAATGCATCATCCTCAAACCTTATTGAAATTGTGACCAGAAGTACTGTAACAAAACTTGCTGCCCTGATTTCTTTTGTCACAGCGGGACTGATCATGTTCAGCTGGATGGCTTTTGCGCTGGGAAGCAATTTGTTTGCCCAGGTGCCTGCCGTAAAGTTCAGCACCGCCTTTTGCCTGGCGCTGTCCTCCACGGCACTGTTCTTTTTGGACCAGCAAAAAAGCAGCCGCACCAGGCAAAAGGCGGTGCTGGTAAGCACACTGGTGGTGCTGCTAACAGCGCTGCTCACCCTGAGCGAACATCTTTTTAAAACAAACCTGGGTATTACCCAATGGTTGCTGCCCGATCTTCCCGGTGCCCCGGTTCAGGGCCACATGTCGATGGCTTCGGCCATATTTTTTGTGTTCTTGTCGGTGGTTCACTTGTTCCTGGTCCGGGGGCGCTTTTTTCTTCTCTCCCAGGTAATCCTTATCACCGGTTTTGTCATTCTTTCCCTGGTTTTTCTGGTTAATATGGCGCAGGCCGACCGGGACAATATATCGGTGTTCCGGGCCTCCACCCTGCATACCAGCTTTGTCTTTCTGCTTTTGTATGCCGGCAGTTTTTTCAGTCGCCCCCTGCAGCACCTGCAGTTTTCTTTTGAAAAAAGAATGGTAGCCAATTTTTTATTCATTCTGCTGTTTTTGGTCTCGGTGTTTCTTGCATTCCGGGGTAACGACCAAAGATTTACGAAAACCTCCGATCTGGTAACCCATACCCACAATGTATTGCTGAAAGCCAGTGAAGTGGCTACCGCTGCGGCCCAACTGCAAAGCAGTGTCAGGGGCTATGTGCTCACGGGTGATGAACTCCTTATAAAAAGCTTTGATTCGGCTGCTGTTGCCATCCGCCGGGACCTGCAGGAGCTGCAAACCCTTACAAAAGACGAGGCGCTGCAACCGGCCCGGGTGGACACGCTGCAACAAATGGTTAGCCAATATGTCCAGTCCCGGCGACAGATCATCCGGCAATACAAAAAGGGCGAACTGGATTTGCCGCAAATTCAAAATGCCACCCGGGAAGGCAACCAAACGGCTGCTGAAATCAAGGCGCGGTTGACGGCTTTTCAACAGCAACAAAACGCCATTTTGCAAAAACAAAGGGCCGACCATGAAAGTGCGATGATACATTCTGCCCGGGCCATTATTTTGTTCCAGGCGCTTATTGGTCTTTTGGTGGTGTGGGGGTTTGTACTGGTGTACCGCAACATCCGGAAAAGAAAAAATGCTGAAGCCGATCTGCGCTATCTGAACGAAACGCTGGAAGAAAGGGTGCGCCAAAAGACCCGGCAGGTGGTGGAAGGCGAAAGGCAGTATCATTTTCTGATGGAGAACATGCAGGAGGGTATTCAAATTTTGGGTTTTGACTGGCGCTACCGTTATGTGAACAAGGCTTTTATGCGTCAGCGCAGCAGCACCCGGGAAGACCTGATTGGCAACAGTCTGCTGGAAATATACCCGGGCATCGAACAGTCGGAGGTGTTCCGGGTATTGCAACGCTGCATGGAAGAACGCCAGTCTTCCCGCTTTGAGCACACCAACAACAAGGGGGTGTTTGAATTGAGCATAGAACCCGTGCCCGAAGGACTGTTTATCCTTTCGATGGACATTACGGAGCGGAAAAAAGCCGAAGCTACCTTAAAGGAAAGCGAGGCCCGGCTGGCAGGAGCTCAAAAAATTGCCCGGCTCGCCCACTGGGAGTGGAACCGGGAAAAAGGCCTGGTGGACACTTCTGGGGAACTGACCGCCCTGCTTGGAGGCGCCGTCCACGAAACCATGAACACCGAAGACTTCTGGCAGCTCATTCATCCCGAGGATAGGGATTGGTTTCAAAAAGCCGTGCAGGTGGCTTTTGAAAACGAGACGGGGCTGAACCTGGGATTCCGGATCAGGGAGGCCGACCAAACCATACGCTTCCTGCACATCAACAGCGAAATTCAGTTCAATCCGCAAAAAGAGCCGCACTGTTTGTCCGGCACCATCCAGGA
>JAEVYV010000197.1 GCA_023392575.1 Bacteroidota bacterium
ATTGTGTTCCACATGGCCTCTTTGCCAGCCCTTCCTTTTAGATCATAAACGATTTGCCCATTTCCCAGCTTGATGACTTCCGCGTTTCCCTGTCGGGCAATTGCACCATTATTTATACTATCCAAAACGATTGTTGTTCCATCGGATAAAGTCAGTAAGGCCTTTTCGGTTCCGGGTCCAATATCCTGGGGCTCCAGTAGCTGCTTTTCAGCCAGCACCGGATCATTATTTAACCAAGGGGAATAACGATAGAGAAGCGCGGCCGATCCGACCACCAATAGCAATACGGCCGCATAACGGAACCAAGCTCTCCTAATGAAATGAACACGGTGAACGGGCAGTTGGGAAGAAAGGTTATCAGCCGCTGGCTTTTTGTCTTGTTCAATGGCATCCACCGGCTCTCCTCCAAGAACTTTATTTAATATGAATTCCCTCTGATCCTTACTTAATTCATCCAGAAGGGCATGCTTGCTCATTGCATCTTGTAATGCAGAAACGCTCCGCTCTTCATTGGCCTCATCTTTTAACATAGCAAAAAGGGCCTTGATCTCAGCGGGGGAAGCCTTTTTATTTAGATATTGCTCCCATAAGAACCTGATATGTTCAACTGAATACTTCATGCAGTCATTATAAAGGCGGGTTAACAAAAGAAAAGTACTATTCTGCTCAAAAAAAAATTTTGATCAGTAGAAACGGTAGCAAGTCAGAATTAAAAATACCACGCCGTTTTTGAGAAGGTATTCCCGGATCGCTTGCGTAGCTGCGGCGATTTGGTTGCGTACGGTATGTTTGGAAATCTGAAGTTGATGGGCGATTTCTTCATAACTCATATTAGCTTCGGTTTTTAACAGGTAAACCCGCCGGCGCTGCTCAGGAAGACTATTGACAACTTCACGGAGCATTTTCTCAGTTGTCCGGTAATCAGCCTGATCTTCAACTTCGTTTTGTATGAGGCTAGTGCGGCTTACAATATAATACTGCATTCTTGCTTCAGCTTCATTTTTCCGCAGCCAGTCAACCGAGCGGTTGGCGGCTATACGAAACAAATATGAAGCTGGGCTGGTCACCAAACCAAGGCCATCCCGACGCTCCCACAACTGCACAAACAGGATTTGCACAACCTCCTCTGCCCAGAATTCGGAATGCAAGATCTTAAGCACATAGGAGTATAACGGGTCCGAGTACCGATTAAATATCTCGGTGAAAGCGATTTTATTACCAGCTGCAATTTCTGAAAAAAGTTCAGTATCCGAATATGTATCGTAGCGACTCAATAACTTTTTATTGTTAACAACCGGTAAACTTACTTAAATAACTGGAAACGACACTAGAATGGAAAACGGGATCAAGTATTTGAATCCACAATAAATTTCAACCCACTTCTTCTATCTACATTTTTAGAATCACATTTTAACATATAACCATAACCACTAAATGAGAGGCCGCCCATAGCCTGGTCTGGAATAGACGCCATGCTTCTCAATGACCCGATGTAGTCACCAGTTTGCTAACTCCCCATTTATTTAAGAATAAACAACCGGGATCCTGCAAACCATCAAGTAGCAATTGGATTACAATTATTCTTTTTAAAAGCCAGCAGTTTACCCACAAATTCTTTTTTTGACTTCCCTACCAAAGCTATCAAAATAGCTTTCCGTGGTTTTGACATCAGTGTGCCCCAAAGCCTCCTGAATAAACTCAGTACTGGCCTCTGAGCGTTTTAATACAGTTGAAAAAGTATGCCTTGCCACATAGGTGGTGACTTTTTTTTCAATACCCAGTCTTTTTCCAATTTCGATCATCCATTCATTCACCAGTCCGACCACCAACTGAACCACTTCGTATTGTCGAAGCGGGGTCATACCTGGTTCTAGAAAAGGAAAAATAAAGTTGTTCGGAGACCGGTCTTTATTTCCCCATCGGGCAATTATGGCCAGCATATCTGCATTAATAAATGCGGTGATGGGTCTAGGATCAGACCGCATGGGCCGCTCGGTTTTGGCTCGCTCAAAGACCAGGTATTCCCCATGAATGTTTTTCCACTGCAAAAAGACAATATTCTTTATGTTCATACCATTGCCGAAAAAAGCTTGATTACAATATTTAAATTGAAGATCCCGCTTTTAAGAATATTCTTCTGTTATTATAGCACCTTTCGTTTAAAATTATGAGGTATGTGAAAAACAAGAGAATGATTTCTGGAATCAAATTCGTGCTTTTTCAATGAATAAATTATATTTGTGATGACAGGTAGCAAGTGAAAAAATGTGATAAAAATCAGCACACATTCAAGCTCTTTTACTTTTTACGACACAATTTTGACACACATTGGCTATATGCAATTAATACCCAGGAATCGGCCAATCCAGTCCCGGGCACGAAAAAAGGCAATTCAGAAATGGATTGCCTTTTTGTTTTACGCTGCAAGTTTTCTCTCTCGAAGTTGCAAGACTTTCGTTTAGCTATTCGGATTATACTAGATGCAGTTCAATTATCTCCAGCGAATAAACCCAAGCCTGAAATACCAAAAGCCTTTCTGCTTCAGCAACTACGCTATATTTACGCATCCAAAACAATACACACTGCTTAAAAATGCTGCTATGAGAATTTTCTTTTTTCTATTTTTTGCATTGACCCTGCACACCGGCTACGCTCAAAATTCCAAAGTGCTGATCTTATATGATATGGAAGGGATTTCGGGTGTGGAGAGCCATGACCAAATAACGATGGGAAAAAAGGGCTATGAAACAGGCCGAAGGCTTTTGACCCGCGATGTGAATGCCGCCATCAGGGGGCTGAAGGCGGGCGGCGCAACCACCATTGTGGTGGCCGATGCGCATGGAAGCGGCAACAAGGAAGCCGATATCTTGCTTGAGGAAATGGACACAACGGCCCGTTTCGACTTCCGGTCGCTTTCCAATGAACCCTATATCGACTGCATTGATTCAACCTTTGATGCCGTCGTTTGTATTGGCATGCATGCCCGAGCCTTTACCAAAGGCTTTATTGCACACACCTACACCGATGATATTTCGTTTAACGTTAACGGCCATGAGCTTACCGAAACAGATATTATTGCCCTGTCGGCGGCCCGTTTTGGCATTCCGGTAATTATGGTTTCGGGAGACGATGTGCTGCAACAGCAGTTGGCTTCTTACTACCCGCATCTGCAATATGCTACCGTAAAATATTCCAAGAGTTTTAGTCTTTGCACCGTGCTGCCTGAAACGGAGGCCCACCAAAAGATTTACGAATCGGCCCGTCTGGCTATGCAGCAGTACCAAACCGCCGCAGCCTACCGCACAACAGCGCCGTTCGTATTCACACTCAGCTTTCGCACCCCAAAGCAGTTGAAAAAGGCGCTGGCGCTTGAGGGAACAAAAAGAAAGGATAACCGCAGCCTGGAATTTGTAGCAGATGATTTTGCCAGCGGCTTTAAACGGGCCCTTAAGGTTTTACCGCTTTTCTAAGGTTCGACATCTGCGGGGATACAGGGCGCCTATGTTAAGCCTTTCGGTCATCCAAACAAATAGGTAATGTCTTCTTCACCCAGGTTTTTAATAAAATCCTCCTCGGCGGAGATCAGCTCTTCGGCCAGGTGTTTTTTGCGCTGCTGCAACTCAAGGATTTTTTCTTCAATGGTGTTTTTGCAAACCAGCTTATAGGAGAACACCTTTTTGTTTTGGCCGATGCGGTGGGTACGGTCTACAGCCTGCTGTTCAACTGCTGTATTCCACCAGGGATCAAAGAGAAAAACATAATCCGCTGCCGTCAGCGTCAGGCCTGTATTTCCGGCCTTCAGACTAATAAAAAAAAGCCGGGGCGCTTCTTCGTTCACCTGAAAATCCCGAACCATTTGCATGCGTTTTTCTGCAGGCGTTTGTCCATCCAAGAGAAAATAGTCAATCCCCTGTTCGGTACACTCTTTTGCCAGCAGTTGGAGCATGCTGCTAAACTGTGAAAACACAAGCACTTTGTGTCTTCCCAATAAATTGGAAAGTTCGCTGATCAATACTTCTGTTTTGGCCGAGCCCAGCCGGCCCCCGTGTTCTTCCGGCGAAAGCAATTGTGGGTGGTTGCAGATCTGCCGCAATTTGAGCAGTCCCTGCAAAACCGCCAGCTTGCTTTTCCCCAAACCGTTGTTTTTAATATCGAGAAATAAATTACTCCGCACTTGTTCTTTCACCTCGTTGTACAGTTCTTCCTGCTCTGCACTCATGGTGCACCAAAGCACGGCTTCTGTTTTCGCAGGCAGATCAGTGGCCACCTGCTCCTTGGTGCGCCTCAGTATAAAAGGAGCGGTGAGTTGCCGCAGCGCTTTTATTTTTCCTTCATCACCCCAGCGATCGATGGGGTCGGCATATTCCCGCTTAAAAAATTCGCGGGAGCCAAATAATCCCGGCAGGGCAAAGCTCAATTGCGCATAAAGATCAAAAGTATTGTTGACCACCGGTGTGCCGCTCAAGGCAAGGCGAACCGTTGCATTCAATTGAAGCGTTATTCGGGTGATTTGGGCAGACGGATTTTTAATGTTGTGGCTTTCGTCAACTACGGCTATGCCAAAAGAAAGGGCAAGCAATTGATCGCTGTGGCTGCGAAGGGTTCCATAACTGGTGATGATCACCTGAGCCTCCGGACTTATCCAACCACGGCTTGTTCCATGAAAAACTTCGGTACGCAGGCCTGGGGCAAATTTTTGCAACTCACCCTGCCAGTTGTACAAAAGCGATGTGGGGCAAACGATAATGTGTTGCTCACCAGGATGCAGTTCACTGTACCAAGCCAGAAAGCAAATGGTTTGCAGGGTTTTTCCCAATCCCATATCATCCGCCAGGCAGGCGCCGGCGCCGACCTCGGAAAGAAGAGCCAGCCACTCAAAACCTTTTCTTTGGTAGGGACGTAATTCCGCCTTTACCGTGGCAGGAAGGGCAAACAAGGGCTCTTCACTACTCTGCCACTTCTTCCAGCGCTCCCACCATTCCTTTTGAATATGGGGCTTGAATGCCGTCCCGTCCTCTGCTTCGCCCCTATCGCTCAGTGCAAGAAATTTTGACACATGCACGCCTCCATCCTGTACCTTTCCATGCTTGACAATGGTTGCGTATTTTTCCAGCCACTCGTCGCTTAATACCCCAAGGCTGCCATCTTTTAAAACAATGGCCCTTTGCCCGGCATAAAGAGCTTTTTGCAGGGCGGGAAGCGAAACCAATTCTTTACCAAACCGAACGCTCATGCTGATGTAGGCCCGGCTGCCCTCCTCTCTTTGAACCGTCATTGTTGTTTCCGCTTTGTGCGGCGAATAGCGGAAGTGCTGTAGCAGGTCCATGCCGGCTACTTCCACATCTATTTCCAGCAACCGGTAATAGGTTTTCAGAAACCACTGTCCTTTCTGGGCCTGGGCAAAAGAAAGATAATAGTATCCATTGCGCTGTTCGGTAAAGCCGGGATGAAAAGAAGAAAGCAATTGAAGAAATTGCCGCTCGGTCTCCTGGTGGCGAAGAATGACCAGCCGCTTTCCATTGGCCGAAACTTCCTGTTTTTCTTTCCAGGACCCCTCTACCACCATGCCGTCGTATAGCCACTGGGGAGTCAGAAGCAAAAAAGAACCATTCAGTTCCGACAATAAGACCCTGCAGGTGGGGACGGCCTCAATTTGTTTTTCGTCCAGCAAATGGTTGCGGTTGACAGGATATTCTTCTTCGATGCGGCGAAGTATTTTTTCTACAAAGACTTCCTGTTCCAGCCCTGCCTGTTTCAAAAGGTTCTCCTCCAGCCACTCCAGGGTTTGATAATCTTTAAAGGAAAGAAGAAAGTACACATTGTCTTTTTGCAGAAAAAACGCGGTGCGGACAAAATCATCTATGCGGCTCAGGGTTCCATTTAGCTCTATTTCTGTTTGCAACGAATAAAGATTCTCCGCTCGGGTGGCCGCAAAGTGCAACCGGGGCTTTCCGCTATCAAACCGGCAGGGCAAGGTTTGGAAGATTTGACTGCCCGGCTTGCGGATTTTATGATAGCATTTAAGACCTGTATAATAGGGTTTCAAATCGCCAAATTGCTGGTGCAAAAAACGAAGCACCGACTGGCTTCGAAACAACGACAAGGCAATGCCTGCTTTTTGCTTTTTATAACGCAGCTCCGCTTCCTTAACCAGGTTTTCCAACTGGCCCGGCTGAAACTTCAAAAGCAAAGAACGGGCTACTTCGGGCAAAGCACTAAAATGGCGTTGCACCTCCTGGCGGCTGATCGGTGAAACTGTATAACCAATTCCTTTATCCGTTTTTTGAATGTACAGTAAGTGCAACACCGTAAAGCGGCGCAGCAGTTCTTCGGGCAGAAATAAAACAACAACCTTTTCACTCTTTTCTTTGGGAGCAGCATTCATAGTTTCTCAGGATAGCATTTTTTTACACCTAAAAAGGCGTCAAATGTAGGGTGAAATTCGGGATGAATCCTACTGCTTTTTTCCTGATTTTTTTCTATCGGTCAGAACGCTTTTGTACCCGATGCGTTGTCCTGCTGCACTATTTTTTGGGCCTCTGCATCTTCGTATTGTTCCATCAACTGGTCCAATTGCTTTCGCAGCTGCGCCGTAATTTTTTCGTATTTTTTATCGCCAAACACATTCTTCATTTCGTCCGGATCTTTTTTCAGATCATAAAGCTCCCAGCCGTTCACCTTTTCGTAAAACCGGATCAGCTTATAGCGTTCTGTTCTGATGCCAAAATGCGGCGAAACGGCATGTTCGCCGTTTTCATAATAATGGTAATACATCGCCTCCCGTCCTTTGGCTTTTTTGCTGGTAACCAGGGGCAAAAAGGACTTCCCTTGTACATCTTTGGGTATGGCCACACCGGCAGCCTGCAGCAAGGTTGGGGCGATATCGAGGTTCATGACAAAATCTTCATTGACCGTGCCGGGCCGGACCATTCCGGGATAGCGCATGACCATGGGCGTTCGAAAGGATTCCTCATACATGAAGCGTTTGTCAAACCAGCCGTGTTCGCCCATGTAAAACCCCTGATCCGAAACATAAATTACAATGGTGTTATTGGCCAGATTGTGTCGGTCCAGATAATCCAGTGCACGTCCTATGTTGCGGTCCAGCGAGGCTGCGGTGCTTAGATAATCATTCATGTACCGCTGGTATTTCCACTCCACCAGTTCCCGGCCCGATAGGTTTCTCTTTTTCAGATCAGCCTCAATCGGGCCATAGTAGGCATTGAATTTGGCTCTTTGCGCCGTATTCATTCGCTCTATGGACCACTCCTTGTTTTTGCTGTACGACAACATTTTCAGATCGTAACCCAGTTGCATGGTTTTGTCAATGGTCATATCCTGTAGTCGGGCGGCTTCTCTCCCTGAGTAGTTATCATAAAAATTTTGGGGCAAGGGAAATTTTACGTTGTCGAAACGGCCCATGTCTGCGGTATCGGGTATCCAGGTTCGGTGCGTGGCCTTGTGCCCGATCACCAGGCAAAACGGCTTGGAAGTATCACGATTGTCAGCCAGTTTTCTGCCACGTCTTCAATCACATTCGTTACGTAGCCTTCCATCCTTTTTTTGCTGCTGTCCATCATGATGAAATCGGGGTTGTAGTACTGTCCCTGCCCGGGCAGAATTTGCCAATAACTAAAGCCCTGCGGCTTTGTTCCTAAATGCCATTTTCCAATCCATGCCGTGAGGTAGCCGCTCTTTTGCAGTTCTTTGATAAAGCTATTCTGGCTGCCGTCAAAGCGGGGATTCAGGTTGTCCCTAAACCCGTTTTTATGACTGTACTTGCCGGTCAAGATCACCGCACGGCTGGGGCCGCAAATGGAATTGGTGACATAGGCTTTTTTAAACACGGCACCTTCGTTGGCAATGCGGTCAATACCGGGCGTTTGGATCAGCTTGCTGCCGTAGGCACTGATGGCTTGATAGGCATGGTCGTCGGAAACAATAATGAGGATGTTGGGTCGTTTTTGTGCAACCGCTTCAACCGTTAGCAGAAGAAACAGAAAGGCAAAGTTTTTTTTAATTCGGTTCATGTTATTTTTTTAGAACTGCAATTCATTGGGTACAGGTGTAAATTTATCGATTCTTTTTACTGATCGGCTTCCGACCCGTAAAAGGATTTATGCGATGCCGCGTATCCGTTCGGTCTGACCGCCGTAAGTTGCGCTGCGTCGTTCACCGCAACGCTATCGCATCGGGCAAACGACGAACCACAGAGAAAACCAAAGGAAAAGGCGAAACAAAAACTTCATGATCTGCTAATGGATTCGTCACCGCCGGGTTCAGGTTGGTCAAGTGGGCACGGCCATCTGCATTAATAACATTGGGTCGTTTTGAGCCGGGCCGGGTTCGCCTCTACCGGAACTTCCCTGCGTGGCAACCCCGCACATAGAAACCATCCGAAGACGGCAAGTAGAGAATGTGCCGGCACCCGTCTTATAAAAACTCATCGCAGCTTCTGTACGCATTTATGAGCGACCGCTCTCCCTCCTTGCCGGGAAAAGCGTTGCCGTGTTCCATACCCAATATGCCTTTGAAGCCTTTGTTGTAAATGTGTTTGAAGATGTTTCGGTAATTCATTTCACCCGTAGTGGGTTCTTTGCGACCGGGGTTGTCGCCAATTTGAAAATAGCCGATCTCGTCCCAGGCCTTGTTGATGTTGTTGATGATGTTGCCTTCGTTGCGCTGCATGTGGTACATGTCAAACAAAATTTTGCAGGAAGGGCGGCCCACGGCTTTACAGATCATAAACGTTTGATCGGAATGACGAAGAAACAGATCGGCATTATCGCTCAAAGGCTCCAGCACCATTACCAATCCATGTGGCTCTAAAATAGCGGCCGCTTTTTTCAACGCCTCGATCACATTGGCCGTTTGATATTCGAAAGACAAACTTCTATCATAATTGCCCGGCACTACGGTTACCCATTTGGCATGGCAACGCCTGGCCACTTCCACGGCCTGTTTGCAATCGCTGATCATTTTATCAATCCATTCCTGCTTACCGCTGGTCAGCGAGGTTTTCCAGTGCCAGTTGTCCGAAGTAATGACAAACACACCCATGGTCATGCCCAAC
Source organism: Bacteroidota bacterium (assembly GCA_023392575.1). GTDB lineage: Bacteria > Bacteroidota > Bacteroidia > Chitinophagales > Chitinophagaceae > Flavisolibacter. The sequence continues at coordinate 9,074 of JAEVYV010000197.1, forward strand.
TTAGCCAGCGTATCGCCAATCTTTTTTTGCTGTTCAACCGGGCGGCCCATCATGCCATTGTCTTCAATGGAACGGAAGCCCATGTCGTACGCAAATTTTATCTGATCCAAAAAATTTTCGCCAGCGCTGTTTTTAAACATGCCGTCGTGAATGGCATAATTGAGATTGAAAGGTTTTTCGGCTTTGGCGGGGGCTGGTGTTTTGGGTGCCGCTTGTAAGGATGAAAATCCGATCAGCGATGCGCTGGCAAGAGCGGATTGCTTTAAAAAGTTTCTTCTTTGCATGATATAGTTTGGTCTTAAATTTACCTGCATTTTTATTACCTGTTCTCTTTTGAAAAAAAAATTTCCCCTCTTGTGCTGCTTAGCGGCTTTCAATCGTTTGTGCAGTTACAAAGGCTTCGTTTTTCACAACCTAAAATGGGTTCACCGTTCACTATTATTTTTATGCTGCCATAAGTGTACAGGCAAACCAACAGCCAATGAATGGCTACCAATGTGTCAACAACCTGAGCAGACTCACATATATTAACTAACAGGAGGAATAAGCAGATTAGTTTTTCATAATTCGGAGCAAATGAAAAAAAATCAATTGTCTGTTTTGCTTTCTTCAAGCAAACAGGAGAACAAGTTACTTATAAAGAAATAATGTTGCGTAAACGATCCTGCTTCCCAATGAGCTGTTGCAATAAAACCACCTGGTTGTGGGCCCTCACAAAATTATGTCCTTCGTACCTGGCTCCATAGTAGGCATCATCATTGATATGATCGGTCAGGAAGCGCAAGGCCTGCATGTAGATCATGAACTTGCCGGCATAAAAAAAGTATTGCTTTTCTGTCTGCGTCAGTTCCTCCTTCATTTCGCTATAAAATCCCTCTACAATGGCTTTATAAAACTCTTCACGGATAACGATCTTTGTGAAATCGGTTTCCTCTTCACTTACCGGTGACAGGTAGGTTCGCATCATGTCCCCCACATCGCTGATGAAATAACCCGGCATCACTGTATCCAGGTCAATAACACAAATGCCTTTCCCCTCTGAATCAAACAACACGTTACTGATCTTGGTATCGTGATGGGTAACCCGCAGTTTGAACTCAGGATTGGATTGAATGTTTTTGAATTCGGCTACAATATCGGCCTGGTCATTCAGTATCCTGATCAACTCTTCCGACTGGCTGATACGCTGCTGGTTACCATTTTCCAAGGCGTTTAAAAACTGCTGGTAACGCAGCCCAAGATCATGAAAACGGGGAATGGTAATTTCGAGCTGGCTGACATCAAAGCCTGTAAGCAACTTTGTAAATCTTCCAAACTGTACAGCAGCTTCATAGGCCTCACCGGCGTTTTCCACTACATCTTTGGAATGAGAACCACTTACAAAAGGAAACAACCTGAAGAAGCCTTCCTCTTTTAAATTAATCATCTCCTTTCCATCAAGAGTGGCTACCGGCGCTACAAAAGCATAATCAGGATAATGCTGCTTTAAATACCCGGCAATCAGCCTGATATTATGGGCAATACTGTCAGGCTTTTTAAAAACCGCATGATTTAATTTTTGTAAAATATACTCTTTGTCAGCAGTGGTTATTTTCCAGGTATAATTGATCAACCCGCTGCCGAACGATTCCACCTTTAGGGTTTTTTCATCCAGCCCATAAGCAGGCAAAACGGATTGCGGCATATAGTCTAAATTATTATGCACTGAATTACTCAACTGACCATGACAGTTTACAGGTTTACAGTTGGTAAACGATGATTGAAACTATTATTGTTTACAACCTCCGTTTGTTAAAAGGAAAATTTGCGGTTCAAAACAAACCGCAAATTCTATTTCTTAATAGTCATCACTTAAAGCAAACACGGGTTTTCTGTACATCCATTGCCCGCCGGTAAAATCAGGGAACTCCACGGTTTCATTTCCCAGTTCAATGGATTGCTCACTCAAAGGTGTAATGGCGCTCCATGCCGCTGCATCATATACATCCATGGGTGTAGGCAATTTGCGTTTAATGGATTCAACAAAGGAATGAATGACAAAGAAATCCATGCCGCCATGTCCTGCACCGGCTGTTTCCTTGCTCCAACGGGCCCATAACGGATGATCGTACTTATCCAGCCACTCCTTGGCGTTGTCCCACTGGTGGGGCTTAGCCGATTTGCCTTCAATGTAAATTCCTTTATTTACATCCATCCACAAACCTTCGGTACCCTGCACACGGAACCCCAGCGAATAGGGACGGGGAAGATTGGTATCATGCTGCAATAAGATCGTCTCGCCGTTTGCACAGCGGATCTGCGTAGTCACTACGTCTCCTAATTTGAATTTTACTTTTGCATTTGGATGACTTTCTCCGCCTTTCTTTACAATGTAGTCATGCAAGCCTCTTGCTTTGGTAGAAAAAGAACTCAGTGTCAAAAAGCGGTTACCACGGTTGATGTTGATATAATGCGCAATGGGGCCAATGCCGTGCGTAGGATACAGATCGCCATCGCGGCGAACGGAATGTTCGGTTCTCCAATGCGCTTCTGAAAATCCTTTCTCGCCAAACTCCACGCCACCGCCATAAGGACGTACACCGTCGTTGAATTTCACTTCCCGCAGGTCGTGCTGATAGCCGCCCTGCAAGTGAATGATCTCACCAAATAAGCCCTGGCGCACCATGTTCAGTACGGCCATTACATCGCGGCGGTAACAAACATTTTCCAGCATCATTACGTTGGCGTTGTATTTTTCTGCGGCCTTAACTACGTCCCAGTGGTCCTGCAGCGTAATGCCCAATATCACTTCTGTACCCACGTATTTAATTCCGGCTTCCAGCGAGCCAAGGATCATAGGCTTGTGCCACTCCCAGGGAGTAGAGATGATCACGGCGTCCAGCTTTTCTTTCTCCAGCAGTCTTTTCCAGGCATAGGCATCGCCGGTATAGATTTGTGGCATTTTCTTACCACTCTTGGTGATCATTTCCCTGGCAGAAGTGAGCATACGGTTATCTATATCGCAGATGGCAACCAGTTCCACATCGTCCCTGCGCAACACCAGATCCAAATGGTTTTGCCCGCGCAGCCCCACACCTATCAGGGCCATCCGCACTTTTGCAGCGGCGGGTCTGGCAAATAAACTACTTCCCGGTATCGCAAATGCAGCCGTGGCCATAGCAGTTGTTTTGACAAATTCTTTTCTGTTCATGCTTTAAAATTATGATGCTTGTTTGTTGTTTTTCACTATTGGAACGCGGTACAGAACCACCTTTTATCCTTTTCCTTTGACCCCTGCATTCCCTGCTACAGAGAACAGGAGACGATTCGTTTGTTCATTCCTGCCCAAACATCAGCGATATGAAAATAAAATAATAAGCTGAAGAAGTTCCATGCAAACGGTTGTGCAAAATCAGAAGCCGCACCTTTAAAGCAACTTGCCCAATAATCACCGGAGAAACGTTTAACGGGAACTTTGATGCACCACCAACGTGGCAGGCATCTCTTCGATATAGTATGTGTGGTTGCTTTTATTCTCCGCTTTATCATTCAGTAATTTGATCATGATCTCCATGGCCCTTTCGCCCTGGCCGTATGGATACTGCTCAATGGAAACCAAGGGAGGAAAGGCTGTGTAGCTGGTGATGGGCAGATTGGCATAGCTTAAGAAAACAATATCCTTGTTTACCTGTATGTTTTGTTGCTGCGCATATTGCACGGCATCCATGTGCACATAATCATTGAACGTGATAACGGCCGTAGGCGGACTTTTTACAGAGAGCAAACTTTCCATGGCCTGGTGGGTGCTTTCCCTGGAAAGGTCTGTTTTTTCTACCAACTGCATGTCTACTTTCAGCTTTTTTCGAGACAGGCCTTCAATATACCCATTCAACCGCTCCTTGCTGGCACTTAGCATATCGGGCCCATTGATCAGTGCAATGCGCTTGTATCCCCTGCTGATCAGCCAACCCACCATCTCTATCGTGCCTTTGTATAAATTGCAAAAAACCTTGTTCACTTTTTCAAACGGAGGCACCCGGTCAAAATACACCACCGGTATATTGTATTTGTCCAGGGCCTGCAGGTGTTCATACCTGCTGGTTTGTTTGGAAAGGGAAATGATCAGTCCATCCACTCTTTGCCTTTTCATCGCTTCCACCACTTTTTTTTCTCTTTCGGGATCATCATGACTCTGTCCGAAAAGAATGGTGTACTCATGTTCCATAGCAGCGGTTTCAATGCCGCTGATGGCCTCAGAGAAAAACTCCTCGCGGATGTAGGGAAGAAGCACACCAATGACATAGGTCTTCTTTTGCTTAAAGGAAATCGCTTTGGCGTTGGGCACATAATCCAGTTCCCGGGCCAGCTCCTGTACCCGCATCTTGGTGCGCAGGCCAATTCGGGGATGATCGCTTAAAGCTCGTGATACGGTTGAAACCGACACATTCAGCCGTTTGGCAATTTCTTTTATGGTAGGCAATTCGTTTTTCATGAATAAGCGGTACTCAAAGTATGGAAAATAGCGGCTTATATGGAGCGGAATTGATTTGGAGCAGCAGTTTTAACGAATGCGTAACTGTGCAAACCTTGGTCCCCTAATACATGCTACGGCTTAAGATGGTGCTCAGTAGTTGCTTGGTTTCTTGTTGGTTTACAGAAAAGCGCCATTGAGAGCTTACAACAAAATACATGCTCCCCTATTTTTTTACATCCCTCACACACCGAAAACCTGTGTGCTCCAAACCCGTATCCGGGCTGCTTTTCATGCGGCGGGCTACCCGGTAGCCACTGCAATAACTATCGTTGCACAAAAAGCTGCCCCCGCGTAAACTTCTTTTGGGTGTATAGGGATCATCAGGATCAAAACTTTTTGCAGGCCCTTTCGGATTAATGTTTGTTGTATTGGCTACTGTTTTGTAATAATCGGCCTCGTACCAATCACTGCACCACTCCCATACATTCCCCGCCATGTCATACAAGCCATAACCATTAGGCGCAAAAGATTTTACCGGTGCAGCAGTAATGTAACCGTCTTTCTTTTCATTATCATACGGAAACTTTCCCTCCCAGCTATTGGTTTTTGGCCTACCTGCATTGACATGCTCGTTACCCCAGGGATAAATATTATTCTGCAAACCACCCCTTGCCGCAAACTCCCACTCTGCTTCTGTGGGCAGGCGTTTGCCCGCCCATTTGCAATAAGCCATGGCATCATACCAGCTAACATGCACTACCGGAAAGTTTTCCCTTCCCTTAATACTGCTGCCCGGCCCTTCCGGGTGTTTCCAGTCGGCACCCGGCACCCAGGCCCACCACTCATTGTAATTGTTTAAATCCACCGGACCATTGGTTTGCTGAAAAACCAGGGAGGCGGCCACCAATAAACTGTCGGGGGGCTTGGGTGTGCCCGGCGGCACTGTTTTTTTTAGTTCCTCCCAATCGGGTTTGCGTCCGGCAGTGGTAATGTAGCCCGTGGCTTCTACAAATCTCTGGAACTGCGCATTGGTTACTTCCGTTTCATCCATCCAGAAGGGATCAATTTTCACCTGGTGCTTTGGATATTCATCGGCACTGGCCTGGCTGTTATCACCCCCCATCATAAAACTTCCTCCGGGTATGTACACCATACCGGCCGTAGAGGTATCGGCATGAACAGAGAGAGCTGTATCCGTGCTGGCGGCAAAACGTGCCGGTGCTTGCATACAGGAATGTGCAGAGTCTGCGTTCGGCTGCGCAGCTGCATTCTCCTTTGGGTCATTGCATGAAAATAGAAAAGCAGAAAAAAAGGCAGAGCCCAAACCGTATCGTACTGAAATCATTTATAAAATTATTGATTGAAACCCCGTTTTTTAATATGTTCAATGAAGGTTGACAGATGGTGAATGACAGGTGAAATAGCTGCTGCTTTTGTTTCTCGTCTCACCTCTCATGATTGAGGCCTTGACAACCTTTGGGTATTTGTTGTAAGACCTCCCATCTCCATTCTTCATCCGTGCAAAATTATATTGCCGGCCGGCTTACAACAGATGTCCCATCTTCTACCCGCACTACATAAGCCGTCAGTTCTTTGTTCATGTCCTCTTTATATTTTTCCCCCACCTGCGCTATTAGTTTCTCCACCTGTTCTTCTTCCACTAAATTGAGGGTGCAGCCTCCAAAGCCTCCGCCCATCATGCGGGCCCCCAGCACACCGGGCTGATTGCGCACAGCATCTACCAAAAAATCCAGCTCCGGGCAACTCACCTCGTAATCGCGGCTCAGGCCCTCGTGGGTTTGAAACATCTTTTTACCCAGAGCAGCCAGTGCGCCCCGTTGCAGATCCGCACAACCGGCCAGCAGCCGTTCGTTCTCCTCCACCACATAACGGCAGCGACGGTACACCACCCGATCCTGAGGCGCTACCCAGCGCTCCAGCATCTCCAGGGTTACATCTCTTAAGGAGTGTACCTGGGGCTGGTGGGCCCGTACCAGTTCTACCCCCCGTTCGCACTGCTGGCGGCGGGTGTTGTACTCGGAGCTGGCCAAAGAATGGTGTACCTGGCTGTTGAGCAACACCAGTTGGTACGCTCCCAACTCCAGCGGCACGTATTCGTACTCCAGGCTGCGGCAGTCCAGCCGGATCACCCGGTTTTTTTTACCAAACAAGCTGGCAAACATGTCCATCAATCCTACCCGCACGCCGGCAAAGCGGTGCTCGGCCTGCTGGGCAATCAGGGCCAGCTCCAGCCGCGACAAGCCCAGATCAAACAATTCGTTGAGGGCAAAACCCACCGCACACTCCACGGCTGCCGAAGACGACAGCCCCGCCCCCACAGGCACATCTCCAGCCAGCACCAGGTTAAAGCCTCTAAGGGCACAGCCCCGTTCACGCAACAGGGCCGCCACGCCCAACACATAGTTGGGCCAACCTTTTTGCGTAGGCGCCAGGGCTGCGAGTTCGGCTTCAAAATTTTCGTTAAAGGAAACCGAATAAAGCCGCACCTCTTCATCCTGCCGCGGGCCTACGCCCACATAAATCGCCCGGTCGATAGCCCCGGGCAACACAAAACCCTCGTTGTAATCGGTATGCTCTCCCAACAAATTAATCCGGCCCGGAGAGCGGACCATTAGCGGCGAGTCGCTAAAAAGCTCCTGGTATTTTTTTTCAATTATGCGGGTATCAAAACTTGTATTTTTTTGCATGATAACTCCTTTCGTTTATCCGTTCAAAATTATGAACACGCAGTGTTGCCCTTGCCAAACTTGTCTGTGGTGCAGAACCATCATCCTTTGCCTCAAAAAATCAAGCCATTCTGTTGTAGTCCCAAACACCGGTGACTGCACTAAAGCATAACAAGAACATCATCCTGTATAAAGCAAAAATCTTTTTGCCGTTTTTTATTTGGCTGTAGAGAATGCATACACGGATGTTGTTCTATAGGTTTGGCCCGGCTCCAATACAGTGGATGGAAATGCGGGCTGGTTGGGCGCATCGGGAAAGTGCTGGGTCTCCAAACAAAAGGCTGTGCGGAAATCATCCCTGGCGCCGGATTTAAACCGGTTCTTGCCCTGCATGAAATTGCCGCCATAAAACTGCAGACCGGGTTCTTGGGTAAACACGTCCATTTGAATTGCGGATTGGTCTCCTACAACCGTAGCGGCATGTTTCATGCCCGGACCGTTTCTCAAAACAAAGTTGTGGTCATAGCCCTTGCCGTACGCCAACTGTTCGTTCTGCTCGTTCACCCTGGCGCCAATGGCCACAGGCCGGGTAAAATCAAAAGGCGTTCCTGCCACCGGCTCTATTTTTCCGGTCGGTATCAGCGTGGCATCTACCGGAGTGTAGCTGTCTGCATTAATTTGCAAAACATGATGATTAATGGTTCCGCTCCCTTCTCCGTTTAAATTAAAGAAAGCATGATTGGTCAGGTTCACCACGGTTTTCTTATCCGTGGTGGCTTCGTATTCCATTTTCAACTCGTTGTTATCCGTAAGCGTATACACCACCTTCACCTTCAGGTTGCCGGGGAAACCTTCTTCGCCGTCTTTTGAAAAATAGCGGAGCTCCAGGGTTTGGTCGTTCAGCATCCGGGCCTCCCATACCACATACTGAAATCCTTTCTTGCCACCGTGCAGGGTATTGGGCGGATTGTTTGGAAACAAAGTGTACTGCTTTCCATCTAAAGAAAACTTTCCTTTGGCAATCCGGTTTCCAAACCGTCCAATCGTTGCGCCAAAATAAGGCTCTGTTGCATCGGCATAAGCTTGCACGCTGTTCATGCCCACCACCACATCGGTAGGTTTTCCGTTTTTATCCGGCACCCACAAGCTCACCCACCTTCCGCCATAATTGGTAAACGCCGCCTGCACGTTGTTTTTGTTTTTAAGCACATAAAGATCGGTAGGCTTTCCGTCTACGGTATCCTGAAAAGACCGGCGCATTGCTGTCATTGCGTTAGCCGAAGAATCGTTGGCCGCCGAAGGGTTTGCCCCGCCGCTGCTGTTGTTGCAAGAAGCGTTCATGATTGCAAGTATTACGATGATGCACAATAATAATTTGTTGGGCATAGCAAGCTTTGTTTGAAATAACAACCCTGAATTTACAATGTTTCGCTGGGGAATAAAACCGGCTTCTTCCTGCGGCCTCATCTTGACAATTGTCAATGGCTTGTATTGACAATTGTCAAGATGGTTTCTTGCCTCACCTCAATGGATGCGCAGCGGTACCGGTATAGCTTTGCACCACCATCACTTTTACTGCAAACAAAACCCAATGACCCTGCCAGCAGATGGTCATTGTTTTCAGACCAAAATTTTTCAACAAAGAACAACGGCTGGCCAGCAGGTGCTATCTGCCGGCCCGGCACTTCATCATTAAATAAATGAGGAATAAACATGAACAGTAAAGAACAAATCAATCCGCTGATGTGCAACCCCGAGACCGGCATTTGTGAAGTACCCGGCATGAACACGGCCGATACGGCAACAACGCAACCTGTCGGAATTGTGTATTTCACCGACCCCATCTGCTCTTCCTGCTGGGGCATTGAGCCGCAACTGAGAAAGCTGAAACTGGAATATGGCGATTATTTTAACATGCAATACAAAATGGGCGGCCTGCTAAAGGCCTGGGCAACGTACGGCGGAAGGGATGTGAACGGTCCGGCCAGTGTGGCCCAGCATTGGGAAGAAGCCAGTGCTCATTACAATATGCCCATTGACGGCGACCTGTGGCGGGAAGATCCGCTGGACTCCTCCTATCCTCCTTCCATTGCCTTTAAAGCAGCCCAATTGCAGGGAGAAGGAAAAGCCGCCTTGTTTTTAAGAAGGATCAAGGAAATGATTTTCCTGGAAAAGAAAAACACAACCAAATGGGAACACCTGTTGCAGGCTGCCGAAGAAACCGGACTGGACATCGAAAAGTTCAGGGCTGATTTTGAAGGCCCGGCAAAAACCTTGTTTGAAGAAGACCTGGCACAGGCCCGGCAAGCGGGGGTTCGGGGCTTCCCAAGCATTTTCTTTACCGATGAAGACAACAACCGCTTCCTGGTGTATGGCGCCAAGCCTTATGAACAATACGAACAGGCCTTGTTGAAGCTTTATCCGCAGGCAGTCAAAAAAACCATCGATGGATCGCGGGAAAACCTTTTTGCACACTACCCAACGATGACCACAAAAGAGTTTGCGGTACTGGCCAACAGCACAAAGGCAGAAGCCGAATTACTGTTGAACAACCTGCATACCCAAAAAAAGATTGACAAGTACCCATCCAAGAACGGCCCCTTGTGGATGGCAAAAAAATAAGCCTGCCTTGTTGACCAGCCTGTAAATAAAACGCTACCGGCGCCGGCAGTAAAGAAAGAATAAAATCATTTTGCAAAACCGGTTTTTCTGTTCATCGGAAAACCGGTTTTTTTATGGACAAGGAACCAGGATGCGTAGAGAATAGATGATTGCCGTATCGAATGTCCATTAAACCTTTAATGCAGATCTTCTTCCTGTACTTTTCGCCGCCGGGTTTTTTGTATGTAGTGCCATGCTTCCCGCTGCACAACGATCTCCACAATTTCTTTGGGTTGCCGCAATAAACTAAAGGGCTTTGAAAGCTGCAAACTCCGTTCTGTTATTCCGTCGATAGTGATGATGAGCCAAACATTTCCCAACGGGGCCGGCCGTTGGTCCAGGGGCGATTCGAAGGAAAGACTGTAGCGGACAAAGAAATTTTCTTCTTCCTTATCAAAGCGGTATGGATGTAGGGTATTTAACTGCATGGGCGGGGATTTCAATTCCACAAAAAACGTTGTTTCAGGGCATAGCTGTATGCAATCGGGACGAAAAAAATGTAAACAACCCCGAAACCCAATACAGCAAAGGACGAAGGGCTGAAATTTTTCTTTATTCACAACACGCCTTGCACGCCCCCGGGTTTGCTTGAATTTAGGGAGAAAAACCGTAAACTGTTTTGTGTTCCGACGAGTGCCGCTCAAGACGCTTTAAAGCGGTAGGAGCTGCGGCGGACACTCGTCGGGAAAGGGAGGTGAAAACCCGATCAAACTGCTGATTGTTCTATTGCCGGCCTGTTAAGGGGCGAATGGATAGACGCGAGTGCCAAAAAAATAAACCGCAACCCATGACTCTTGAAAATAAAAGCCTTGGAAAAAAGTATAGTTTTGGCTTTTTCGCAATTGCTCGTGTTAGCTGTAACCTAAGATGACCTACAATATCAAACTAATCTCTCCTTGGCGTTTCGTATTAACTGCAATTACTCCACCCATACTATGGGCTTTTGCTACTGAGCCAAGTGGTGTTCCTTCAATAGGCTTTTTTGTTGGCCTTATTTCAATTTTTACAGGCTTTCTTGTGCTACCACGTTATACCGCAATAGCAGTAATACAAATTGTATGTAATAGTGAGGGTTTGACAATTAAGTGGCAAAAACAGTTTTTTCTTCAAAACAAACCAGATTATTTTATTTCATGGAATGATATAAAAGAGTACAAGCATCAATCAAATCTGAGATATGAGTTATTTAAGCTCTTATTACGAGACGGTTCTCAGATTAAATTCAAGGTAGATGGTATGTTTAAAAATGACGAAGAGTTTCCTGGCTTTTTGGATGTGTTTAAAGAAAAGATAGAAGAATTGAATGCAGCTGCCGAACCTTCTGACCATATAGAGAAAGCAAAATCTATTTATGAAACAACGTTAGGCTTGACATTGGCTATTGTTTATGCAGTTGCAATGATTGCTATACCTGTACTCTTGTATGTGTTTCCCCCGAGTAAATCAGCAAACTATGGACCTCTTATAATTGGATATGTAGGATTGTTATTTTATATATCAAAAGTGATAGAATATAGAAAAGCAAACAAAAAGAAAGCTACAGCTAACACAGCATTAATGAAATAGTGGCTGAAGTGCTATCTTTCGATAACAAAATATAGATCAACGGCTGAAAGTAGGTGAAACTACAGTAACATAGAACACCACTACTTCACTAATGCACTATCCGTTGTGCATTATTAAGCTAATAGTAACATGATTTAAAAAAAGGAAGTCATATAACCGAATGGCAACTTAGAAATAAAATCGCCTTCTTAACAAAAGCAAGGAATGCGTGCAAGGTTTTGTGCAATTTCGCATACAGAAAAAATAACAATGGCATTTTTTTAGAAGCAAGATGAACAGCAGATTAAAAAAATCAATACCCTTTTCAGTGGCCACCCGGGCCATCATTACCCTGAACCTGGCCGTTATTGGGTTTCATGTGTTGGTGCTGACGCAGGTTATTCCCTATACCATCGTTTGGGCCGGAAAACTTGAAACCGAAAAGGAAATGTATGTTTTTGAAACCTTATCTATTCTTATCAACCTAATACTGATTGCCGCAGTACGGGCAAAGACAAAAGCCATTAAAACAAACAGCTCCCAAACCATTATCAATGGGGTGCTTTGGCTCTTTGTTATTGTGTTTGCCCTTAACACATTGGGAAACCTAACAGCCAGGACAAGTATTGAAACCTATGTGGCTACCCCTTTGACTTTTCTTTTAGCCCTGTTATGCTGGCGGGTGGCCATTGCGAACCACCGTACCAAGAAGGCACAACAGCGGCTTGCCCATATACCGGCAGACGAATAAATGTCTTCTGTCCGCCCGAAGCCTCTGCCCCGCACAAGTTTGGAGCGAAGACCCCGGCGGAGAAAGTGGGGAAAGGAAAGAGAAAAACAAAAAGCCACTCCTTGCGGAATGGCCCTTGTACAAAATCCAATTTCTATGCAAAAACGGCTATTGCACCACCTTGCTTACAGGATCGCCGATGGTTTGCTGGTTTTTAACGCCAATGGCCACCACCCGCACCCAGTATTTTTCTTTGCTGGTAAGCCCCGAAAGCACGGCCCGGCTTACCGTACCGTACTGGCTTTTCCACTCGCTGGTTGGGGTAAGCGGGTCGGGGGTGTATTGATACAGATAGCTGCGAACGCCCCGCGGTCTTTTAAACCGCAGCTTTAGCTGGCCGGCCGTGGCGCCTTCTTCCAGCACCAGCGACCGCGGTTTTTCCAGTTCGGGAGCCGCGGATGGTTCCTTGGCAATTGTAAAGCCCGACGACTGGGCCACCAGGCGGTTGCCTTTGGCGGTAAACAGCACATAATTGCCCAAGTGGTGCAGCAGCTCGGTAAGCTTTGCCCGTTTCTCGTTCTTGCGGCCTTTTTCCAGGGAGCTGCCCTTGGCGGCAGCGGCCAGGGCCGACTCGTAATCGGCAATAGCCGTGCCCAGTTCGGCCATGGTGGGCGTAGGTGTAGAAAAATGGGGGTTGCCCGTCATGGCTGCCTCAATGGTTTTGGCGTTGGCCAAAAAGCCGGCATCGGACATCTGGTCGAGGTTATTAATAATTCTAAGAATGGACATGGTTAAACATTTAGGTTATTGAATTTAGTTAGTGGTGATGTGTGCAGAGGTTAGGCTGGATATCGTAACGATAAAACAAAGATGAACACCCTTTTTCCCGGATTCAAGCGTAAAAACCCGCTTATATATGGGAAAATCCGAAGACAAAATAGATAATCGCTTGACAAACAACTACTTGCTATTGAAATTAAAAAAATATAAGTAATTGATAATCAATAAACATTTTTTTTAATAAGCCCGCCGGATGCGGAAAAAACGCTCCTTTTAAAAGAAAACCAGGGCCTTTTGTGATAAAAGTTGGCCAATCCTTGTCACAGTTCCTTCAATCTGTGACAAAGGTTGGTCAATCCTTGTCACAGTTCCTTCAACTTGTGACAAAGGTTGGTCAATCCTTGTCACAGTTCCTTCAACTTGTGACAAAGGTTGGCCAATCCTTTACACACTTTGCTCAATCTTTTACAAGGAAAGGCGATTGTTTTAAAAAGAAAGGCCATTCTTTGTTCCGGTTTTGCCTTTTTTGGTCAGGAATCCGGCCGGCCCGGCTGGATGGAGCGTCTCCCCTGCTTTTATGGTAAATAATAAGGTATTTTACGCCGTTGTTGGTGTTCCTCCAAGCCTTGTGCTGCGGCTGCACCACCAACGGTGTAAAAAGGGGCGATTGGATATACGCAGGTGCCAAAAAAATAAACCGCAACCCATGGCTGCTGAAAATGAGGAAGTTGAAGAAAAACTGTGGTTTCGGCTTATTCGTATATCTTAGTGTTAGCTGCAACCCTAAAGAACAGACGACAGTGCAAAAATTATCGAACAGACAGACGACAAAAAAGCCCACCCGCAAAATGGCACATTTGGTTTTTCCCGACACACGAGCCAACGCTCAAAAAACCAAAAGAGCCATTTTTTTGCCAACTCTCTGACACCGTTCCGACCGAAAAACTTATCTTAACCGACTGAAATAGAAAATATAATTTGTAGATGATTTTAAAAGAATTGAAACCAAGAAAGGCACTGAACAAAGCCTTTTTAAAAGTAAAACCGAACAGGACTGAAATTGAAGGTTTCAAGGCCAATCTTATTACTTTACTCGACAGGACAAACGACACCGAAAGCGAAGAGTTTCACAAAAACTTGGTTTCGGACTTTCTAAAAAAAACATATTACGACCCAAACCATTTTATAAATACCAAAGGTCGAAACGACCTTGTTATTCACAACGGACAAAATGCAAACTCGACAGTTGGCGTAATTCTAGAAGCGAAAAAGTCGACCAACAAATCGGAAATGATTACGACCAAAAAACTGAATGCAAAGGCATTTCAAGAATTGGTTTTGTATTACTTGCGAGAGAGAATTACACACAAAAACCTTGAAGTAAAACATTTGGTGGCGACCAACATTAACGAATGGTTCATTTTTGACGCTACCCTATTCGACAGACTTTTTGCCCAAAACAAAAATCTTGTAAGACAATTCAACGACTTTGAAGCAGGTCGTTTGGCAGACACCAAAACGGACTTTTTCTACAAGCAAGTTGCCGAGCCGTTTATTGACAGCATCACTTCTGATATTGAATTTACTTACTTTAATATTCAGGACTTTCAAAAACCGCTTCGCAATACAGACAAGGCAGACGACAACTCGCTGATTGCTTTATTCAAACTTTTATCACCAGAGCATCTTTTAAAACTTCCGTTTACCAACGACAGCAACAGCCTTGACAAACGCTTTTACAGCGAGTTGTTGCACATTATCGGACTGACCGAAACCAAAGATGGAAGCAAAAAACTGATTGAACGAAACAAAGCAGGTGAACGCCATACAGGAACAATCCTTGAAGATGCCATCATTCAGCTTGACAGCTTAGATAAACTTAGCAGACTTGAAAAACCAAACCAATTCGGAAACACACAGCAAGAAAGACTTTTTAGTGTTGCCCTTGAACTTTCGATTACTTGGATAAACCGCATTTTGTTTTTGAAGTTGTTGGAAGCCCAACTTATTACCTATCACAAAGGCGACAAATCGTTTTCGTTTCTCAACCTTGACAAAATCAAGAACTATGACGACCTGAACAGCTTGTTTTTTCAAGTTTTGGCTCGTAAGTATGACGAGCGAAACGAAGATGTAAAAAAGGCGTTTGAAAAAACGCCTTATCTCAATTCTTCGCTTTTCGAGCCTACCGACATTGAGCAGGTTACTTTGTTTATCAGCAACCTGAAAGACGATAAAACTATTCCGATTTTTTCGCAAACCGTGCTAAAAGACCAGCAAGGCAAAAAACGGACGGGCAATATTTCCACGCTTCAATACTTATTCGAGTTTTTAGATGCTTACGACTTTGGAGCAGAAGGCGGAGAAGAAATTCAGGAAGACAACAAAACGCTGATTAACGCTTCAGTTCTCGGATTGATTTTCGAGAAAATAAACGGCTACAAAGACGGCTCATTTTTCACTCCAGGTTTCATCACAATGTATATGTGCCGTGAAACCATTCGCAAAGCGGTGGTTCAGAAATTCAACGAAACCAAAAAATGGAACTGCAATGACATTGAAGAACTTTACGACAAAATTGAAGACCGAAAAGAAGCCAACAACATTGTAAACAGCATCAAAATTTGCGACCCTGCCGTTGGTTCAGGACACTTTCTCGTTTCAGCACTCAATGAAATGACTGCCGTTAAAAACGACTTGAAAATTCTGCAAGACCGTGATGGAAAACGCTTGAAAGAATATCAGGTGGAAGTGGTAAATGATGAGCTGATTGTAACAGACGAAGAAGGTGAACTATTTGAATACAACCCAAGCAACAAGGAAAGCCAACGCATACAGGAAACATTATTCCACGAAAAGCAAACCATTATTGAAAATTGCCTTTTCGGTGTGGACATCAATTCCAACTCCGTAAAAATTTGCCGTTTGCGTTTGTGGATTGAGCTTTTGAAAAATGCTTACTACAAAAACAGCACTGAACTTGAAACGCTTCCGAATATTGACATCAATATAAAATGCGGAAACTCTTTGGTGAGCCGTTTTGCCATTGATGCAGACTTGAAACAAGCCTTGAAAAAAAGCAAGTGGACAATTGACAGCTACCGAATTGCCGTTGACACTTACCGCAATGCTGAAAGTAAGGAACAGAAACGAGAAATGGAACGACTGATTGCCGATATTAAATCGGATTTCAGAAGCGAAATTTCATTGAACGACCCGAAAGTAAAGAAGCTACGCAAACTTTCGGGCGACTTGTATCAAATGACCAATCAAGGGCAACTTTTTGAAATGAGCAAAAAGGAAAAAGCCGATTGGAACAAGAAAATAACGCAACTGACAGAAGAAACGCAAAAATTGGAAGCCGAGATTGAAGAAATAAAAGCCAACAAGATTTTTGAAAACGCTTTTGAATGGCGATTTGAATTTCCCGAAGTGCTGAATGATGATGGCGATTTTGTGGGCTTTGATTGTGTTATTGGAAATCCGCCTTATTTGAATGTTGAATTGATGGATAAAAGAGATAAAGAGTATTTCAAAAATGCCTTTACAACTTTTTACAAACGTTCAGACATTTTCAATTTGTTCATTGAATTAGCAACATCTTCTTTAACACAAAATGGAATAATCAATTTTATTATTCCTTCAATTGTTCTAAATAATCTCTCTTACAAGCCAATCAGAGAGCGTTTATTAAAAAACAATTGGCTAAGTAGAGTTTTTTATACAGGTGGAAACATCTTTGAAGAAGCTACAGTTGACACCGTTATTCTTTTCATTGATAAGAAAACTGTAAAATCAATAGAGTTAGTTGACGCTTTAAACTTTAGCCAGCCACGAATAACAATTGTGGAAAATGACTTTTTTGAAAAATTCGATTACACAATTAGCGTAAGCGGTGATGAAAATTCAAACAAGGTTTTCGACAAAATATTCAAATCATCGAATATCAATGTTGAGCAACATTTTGAAGTATTTCAAGGAATAGTTACAGGTAATAATCCCGTTTACATTTTTGACGAACCCGAACAATGGAAATCAGTAGAGATAGAACCTGAGCTATTAAAACCAATTTTGCACGGACGAGACTTCAACAAGTGGATTATAAAAAATGCTGAAAGAAAAATATTATATCTAAATCCTAAAAGTGAAATAGACAGCTTCCCAAAAGCAAAACAATATATTGAACCATTCAAAAAAGAATTATCAAAGAGACGTGAATGTGTTAATGGAGCAATACCTTGGTTTTCGTTACAGTGGGCAAGAAATAAAGACCTTTTAGATTACACTCCAAAAATAATCATTCAAAACACCCGTAATGAAAGACTAAAACCAAGGATTGTAGCTACTATTGACGAAGTTGGCTATTATGGTTCACAAGGTATGAATTTTGTCGTTCCAAAGACAAAGGAATACTCTGCCTACTTTTTAATTGGGATTATAAATTCAACTTTAGTAAACTACTTATTTGCAACAAAATTCTTAAACCTTGCAATTAAAGCTGACTATATCAAGCAAATTTCATTTCCTAAACCTTCCGACAAGACAGTGAATGAAATCGAGACAATTTCAAAAGAGATATTAAACTTAAAATCTAAAGACTTGCAAGCAGACACAAAAAACCTTGAAAAGAAGTTAGACTTTGCCGTTTATCATTTATATCAGTTGACAGAAGACGAAATTGAAATTATTGAAACAGCATAATATGACAACAAAGCCAACGCTTCACAGCCACACACATTGCCAAGTCGCACAAGCCAACGCACAGACCAAAACTTGGCAAAGAGTGTGTCTGTCCAACCGCACCAAAGACAGCGAAACCTACAACAGACAAGAAGGGCAGCAGCTAACAGCGGTTTGGCGTAATGGCGGGTTCAGTGCTTCGTATGACAGTTTTGTGGTAGGTTCAAGTGCAGTTCTTCGATTGAACTTTTGTTCTAAAAATCCGCCACTACGCCAAGCCGCAAACCGTTGGCAGAAACCTTTGGTAGCTCACAAACTTAAAAACTAACTTGAACTATATGGATACAACACAACCAATTTCATATAATGGCAGAGTTGCAAGAGAACTCAAGATGTTTATTGAAATGATGGAAGATGTATTTAATGATTACGAGGACGTTAAATGGTCAAATAAATCTTATTTTTAAATTGGCTTCTATTACAGAAATAAGAAAAAGAAAACTGAATATTTCTTCGGAATTTGGTACGACCTATGGGAGCAGTACGGAATACCACTTTCGTTGACTTTGAGTTATGATGGTAAAGCGCCGAATCAATGGCACGATAAGCTAAAAAAATATATTCAGACAAACTTTGAACAAGGCATACAGATTAAAGACTACGAAGGATATACTTGTATTTTGTTTGAATATGCTTTTTTCAAGTTTGATAAAGGTGATGACAGTCAAAGCTTATCAGATTTATACTATAAAGTTACTGAACATGCAGAAGCGTTAGCAAGTGATTAAGACATCTGACAACATATTATAGCTAACAGTAAAAACAAAATTCAATGGAGATAGAAAGTGATGTAAATATTTGTGGAAAATGCGGATGCGAAATTCCCTTTGGAACATCTTATTATTCAATTGTTCGGAATTTAGAATTCTTATGCAAGAATGCTGAAACAGAAGAAACAGAAATTGAAATAGATGAATCTGAAGAAGTAATTAGTTTATGTAAATCTTGTGGAAGTGTTTTCAACCAACAGAGTCTAAAGATTATTTTAGAGCATCTTCCAATTCCAGGACAAGAGACGAGGAATTAATGTAAGTTGTAGCGCCTTAAGCGTCAAGGTGGACACAAGGCTTCTGCCAACAGGGGGCTTGCTGCTATGGCGGGGCGACGAACAAAACCTCGGCTATTTGCAAGTATCGGCAGCAGTTCCAGCGTGACGGATAAAGCCAAGCAGTAGTTCTTATCTTCAACAATAAAACAAAACTGGGCTGCGGTTCGGGGCTGGACGAGCAATGAATACCGCCACAGCAGCAAGCCCTGTTCGTTGGCTGCTATTAAAATGAACCTCACAAAACTTTTTGCCTGCATAAAGGACACAGTCCTGACAATTGACAAAGACCTACAAGCGACGGCAGGCAAAGGCATT
>JAEVYV010000253.1 GCA_023392575.1 Bacteroidota bacterium
CTTCTCCTCTTATTTGAACCGGGTATTTCTCTTTTAAAAAATTAATTTCCTGGTTGAGGTGTTTTTCCTTTTCCTGATACTGTTCGCTTAGCGTAATCGACCAAGGCTCCGGGCCAACAGAAGCTGGTATCCATTCCCTATGGACATGCAAAAGATAGATCGCGGCATTGAAGACTTTTGCCAGGGAAGCGGCGTACAAGCAGGCATTGCGTGACGGCTCGGTAAAATCGGTGCACACCAGTAGCTTTTTCATAACCCGAAGTTTTAAAAATGACAGGGCACGGTCTTCGCAAAAGGCAAACAGCCTTGTTTGTTCTCAAGGCGAAGCAATATCCAGAAGGATCGGATCATCGAAAGATCAAGGGCCCGCGCTTTGTAAAAGCTGCATCCTTCTTTTTGATAAGACAGCTTTACCATAGCATTCCAAAAGCAGCAATTGCTTAGGGCTTTCAAAGGGGAGGTTTACCCGGCGGTTTAATTAAACAAAGCATTAATTGTTTTCAACAGTTCCTCTTCGGTAAAGGGCTTTTTCAAAAATCCATTGGAGGCCTGCACCAGGCCTTTTTGCACATCTGCAGAAAGCGTACCCGCCGAAAAAAAGACAAGGGGAATATTCCTAGTGACCTCATCGGCCTTGGCCAGTTTTAAAAATTTTCGTCCATCCGATTCCGGCATCATCATATCGCACAAAATCAGATCGGGCCGGCGTTCTTTGGCCAGCTTAAATCCTATGTGCCCGTTTTCAGCCGTCAGCACTGCATAGCGATTCATTTCGAGCAACTCGGCCGTATTTTCCCTGATCTCGGCGTTATCCTCTATTATCAAAATCGTTTTCATTCGCTCACAAATCTAACCTGCTCCTTGCCGGGAAAATATGAGTCTCGTCAGTCAAAAAGATAATAGCGGACAGCAGACCGGGAAACCATTGCAGAAAAACCAGATGCTTTTACTCTCAAAAAAGCAGCAAATGCTAATGAGCCCGGTAGGTTTTGTTACGGGGAATATATATGGTAAACGTTGTGCCCTTTTTTTCCTCACTGCAAAATTCAATGGCCCCGCTCAGCAATTCAATGTAGCGCTTCACGATGTTCAAGCCCAGGCCGGTGCCCTGAATATGGGCCGCATTGCTGGCCCGGTAAAATTTTCCAAACAACTCCTTTTGCGCCTCCGGCGGAATGCCGATTCCCTCGTCCCGTACCGAAATGGAAAGTGGCTCCCGCTGCACATGGGCAATTACCTGGATTTCCTTTTCTTCAGGTGAGTACTTAACCGCATTTGACAGCAGGTTTAAAAGTATGTTGCGCAGTATTTTCTTGTCCTGGTGGATGATTTCCTCTCCCTGATATTCGAAACGGATGGTTTGGCTTTTTCTTTTCAGCACCCCGCTCATGTCTTCGATCACATCTTCCATAAATTCCCGCAGGTTGAAGTCTTCGTTTTTGGCTTCCACCTTCCCTTGCTCCAATTTGTCCAGCGAAAGAAAATCATCCAAAATATCCGTCAGGTTTTTTATGGACGATTTGATCCGTTCAATATGCTTGCGGCGCTTGTCCCCGTGCTCGGGGTCCGTGTAATGCTCCAGCAAGGAGGTACTGGACAAAATAGCGCTGAGCGGGGTTCGAAATTCGTGTGACGCCAGGGACACAAAACGGGACTTCATTTCGCCCAATTCCTTTTCCCGCTCCAGGGCTTCGGTTAATTCAAACGTCCGCTCCCGTATTTTGCTTTCCAGCTCTTCGTTAATCTTATAAAGTTGCTCTTCGGCTAATTTGCGCTGGGTAATATCCGAACGGATTGCCAGGTATTGGTAGGGTTTTCCCTGCTCATTTAAAAAAGGCACGATGGTCGTATCGACCCAGTAGAACGACCCGTCCTTTGCCTTGTTCTTCAGTTCGCCCCGCCAAATACGTCCGTTGGCAATGGTTACCCAAAGATTGCGGATAAACTCTTTGGAATGATAGCCGGAGTTAATGATGCGGTGGTCTTGCCCTATCAGCTCTTCCCTGGAATATTTGGAGATGTTGCAAAAGTTTTTGTTGACGTGGTGGATGATTCCTTTTTGGTCGGTGATGGCAACAATGGCGGATTCGTCCAGGGCATGCTTGTAATCCAGGATTTCCGTTTGGCTTTTTTGCAGGCGGTTTTCCAGCTCTTCGTTCAAACGTTGCACTTCCTCGGTCTTGTTTTCTTTAGCAATAGTCCTGCTTATACTGCCAAAACCTACCGGGTTGCCTTTTTCGTCCTGCAACACTGTGATCACGATGTTTGCCTGAAATGCGGTGCCGTTTTTTCGTACACACAACGCTTTTTGCTCCAGCCGCCCGGTTTTTTTAGCCGTTTGTAAATCCTGTTCCGGTTTTCCCAGGGCCACCTCCTCTGCGGGGTAAAAAACTGAAGCCTGCCTGCCGATGATCTCGGCTTTTGTATAGCCCAGGAGTTGTTCGGCGCCCCTACCCCAGCCAATCACTCGGCCGGATAAATCCATCAGGTAAATGGCGCAGTTTTCTACGCTTTCCAGTAAAAATCGGTAACTCTCCTCGCTTATTGGTGGTAAGGTTTTTAACATTGGTTTACTTTATAAATGACGGTCCCGTACAACTGCCTGCAACTGCCATTCGTTTTAAAATTACAATTTTCGTTGCTTGACCAACCGGGTTTCGTTTTGGCTGTTGCAATTTTAAACTTTTATAAGGTCATCCGTTCCGGTTATCATTTCTCTTCCGTTTCCTTTTTTGGTATAGCGCTTCCGAAAACCGGTCCGCAGAAATTTTATAGACGAATATATTGTTTGCCCGCCGCCATTTCTATTTGTAGTATCTTTTCTTTGCTGCAGCAGCACCTGCAGGCCTGGCGATAAACGCTTTGCACAAAATTTTTCTGCCTAAACCGATCCGGCATGAATTGGCTGCTCCTTTACGAGATTGTTTACATCGCAGTTCTGGTTTTGGTTTGTATGCGCATTGTTTATGACACCCGAAACACCACCAAAACACTGGCCTACCTGCTGCTTGCCATTTTTCTTCCGGTCATTGGCATTTTGTTTTACTTCTCCTTTGGCATTAATTACCGAAAACGAAAGATGTACAGCAAAAAGCTGGTTGAAGACGACAATTTGGCCGGGAAGCTAAGAGCAGAAATCTTTCGCTATTCAAAACAAACTTTTGAGAAAAACGATGAAGCCGTTCAAAGCAACCGGGAGCTGGCCTATATGCTGGTGCGGGAAAGCATGAGCCCTTTAACCCCCAATAATGCGGTTAAGCTGCTGATCAATGGAGAGGAAAAATTTCCAGAAGTACTGGCAGCTTTGGAACAAGCCCAAAACCATATCCATATTGAGTATTATATATACGATGATGATGAAATAGGCCGGGCCATTGAAAAGGTACTGATCCGCAAAGCAAAACAAGGTGTGGAGGTCCGGTTTATCTATGACGATTTTGGCAGCCGTTCCATCCGAAAAAAACTGGCCGGCCCGCTTCGGGAAGC